>JABDMQ010000404.1 GCA_013001365.1 Flavobacteriaceae bacterium | reverse complement strand
TACCATTCAAAAAGTAGAAGGTGCATTGACATTTCGAGTTAAGAGCAATGAGTACTTCGTGCCGATGCAAGGTAGTATCGATGTGGAAGCTGAGATCAAGAAACTCACCGAAGAGCTTAATTATACCGAAGGCTTCTTGAAATCTGTGCAAAAGAAACTCTCTAACGACCGTTTTGTTTCTGGAGCTCCAGAACAAGTAGTAGCCAGCGAAAGGAAGAAAGAGGCAGATGCCTTGGCCAAGATAGAGACCTTAAAGTCTAGTTTAGCTGGGTTGCAGTAAAATTTGACTAATCTTCTTGTAAAGTCAAGTGGTTTACTTTCTATACAAGAAGTAACCGTTTACCAAGTCAATATACTGTTGTTTCGCCTCATCTTCCGAAATATCCTCCAGCTGAAACAAGGCATTGGTCTTGAATGCATTGATAATGGGTTTCTTGCTGCTTGGCCTACCATAATCATTTGTGGCCTTCTTGTAATAAGCGTACAATCGTAAAAGAAAATCTGCAGGAAATGGTTCCTTATGGTCATTTATCCTACTTACCGCTTCCTTGAATTCAATATCTAATGCTTTGGAGTCCATTATGATTCAGCAATAATACTTTCGCCTCCTTTTACTTTCTGATTGAGTTTTACTTTGATCTTGGTGTTTAAAGGTAATAACAAATCGACCCTCGAACCAAACTTGATGAAACCAGAATCGGCACCTTGCACAATGGCTTCGCCTGCTTTTGCATAATTAACGATGCGTTTGGCCATGGCACCTGCAATTTGCCTGTAAAGCACCTTGCCATAAGTGGCATTTTCGATCACTACTGTAGTGCGCTCGTTCTCTTCACTGCTTTTAGGATGCCAGGCAACGAGATATTTACCTGGATGATATTTGCTGAATGCCACTTTGCCACTAATGGGAAATCTTGTAACATGAACGTTAATTGGAGACATGAATACAGAGACCTGTAATCGTTTATCTTTAAAATATTCCTTTTCGAATACTTCCTCGATCACGACTACCTTGCCATCAACAGGAGACAAAACAAAATGATCATTAATGATGGTATGTCGTTTAGGGTTCCTGAAGAATTGTAAGATCAGGATCAAGAAGACTATAAGGGTCGCCATGACCAACATACGTAACCAATCGATTACGATGAGCGAATCTGTTAGTAAAAGACCAGCTACCACAGTGATAAAGGTTATGATGATGATCTTGTAGCCTTCCTTATGAAACATGCTTTAATAGTCTTAAGAAGAGAAAAACGAATGGTGATGCAAAGATAATACTGTCTAGACGATCCAACAAACCACCATGCCCAGGCATGATGACACCACTGTCCTTGACATTTGCTTGCCGTTTGAACTTCGATTCGATAAGGTCACCCAAAGTCCCAAAAACACTTACTATAATACCCATAATCAGCCAATTCGTAAATCCTAATGTCTCTGTAAAGATACTTATGAAATAACTTGCCACACATGCAAAAAACAGACCGCCAAGGAAGCCTTCAACAGTTTTCTTGGGTGATATCCTAGCGAAGAGTTTCTGTCTTCCAAGTGTCCTGCCTACAATATAGGCAAATGTATCATTGACCCAGGCCAAGATAAAGGTCCCTAATAAGATACTAGGTACAAAGGTCTTATTGTAGTTAGCGATTAGATTCAAGAATATAAAGGCGCTTGTTAGGTAAAACGTCATTACGATATATTGCTTTGTCTTGAACAGAGGTATGGTTTTCTCAGAGAACAGGTCCTTTATCAAGAATAGATGCACGAACAATGTAATTACTTGAAGTATTTGTGTGGTTTCGGTGAATCCGCGATCGGTATTGGCAAAATGCTGCCAATATGCAAAAAGCCCATATAGAGCAATGAAGATGAGATATGGGACAAATCCTTTTAACTGAATTAGCTTATTGAACTCCGCCAAGCAGATCAGCCCAAAAACAAAGAACAAAACCGTTAAGGCCGACTGCGATTTCAGTGATAGGATAAGCAGTGAAATATAGATTATTCCAGAAAGGGCTCTCGTAGTAAGTTCCTTCATTTTATAAGTCTTCTAATAAGAGCAAATATAAGTTTTTAGAACTACTGCCATACGATAGGAAGTCTTTGTCGTCGGCCGCCTTGAAATGTTTAATTGTTGTGATATTTGTTGGTATTTTGTCCCTGTTTTTACCCTTGATCCCTCTTAAGCCTTCACCAATACTTTCAACAAGTTGACTTGTGGTGGCGAAAATCACAAAATTATCAGGTATCTCGTCAAGTTTCTTTTCCGCGATCTGGTTGGAAGATATCAGTAGGGAACCGTCATCCGCAATTAGGTATTCGCAAGTCGTTAGGAAGAAAGTCGAATCCTTTGCTTTTCTAGAGCAGTTCAATTCAAATTCTGAGAATTTTTCGCCTAATCTCTCATCTAGGAGATAAACTTTCTTGTCATACCAATCATTTTCCTGCAAAATCTGGTCTAGGCTATAAAGCACTTCGCTCATGTTTTCACAATACAAGAATTTACCTCCGTTGGATTTAAAATTTATGGTAAATCTTTCGTCTATGGGCAGTTTGATATCGGGCATGTATTTGCCTCTCTCATCTGCAGCAATATCTTCTTGAGAGTCCTTATTGAGGCCAAGGATTTTACGAAAAATGTTCATTAGCACTAAGCTATTAACCAATAGTCAGGATCTATCCCAAATATAAACAATCTTGAACGAACTCCTTAAGCTAAATGAAGATTTAAGAATTCTTTAGTAGTAACTTACTCAACAGCAACTGTTTGTTCTTCTTCCTCCTTATCGAATGGGCGTTTACCAAATATTTTTTCCAGATTGTCCTTGAAGATCACTTCCTTTTCCAGAAGCTCTTCAGCCAAGAGAGTAAGCTTGTCTTTGTTCTTACTAAGAAGATCAAGAGCACGTTGATATTGTGTCTCTATGATATCTGATATCTCTTTATCTATCAATTCGGCGGTCTGCTCACTATAAGGCTTTGTGAAACCCATGTCGCTTTGTCCTGACGAATCGTAATAGGTAAGATTGCCGACCTTGTCACTCAAGCCATATACGGTGACCATGGCTCTTGCTTGTTTTGTAACTTTTTCCAGATCACTTAAAGCACCCGTGGATATCTTATCGAAGATTACTTTTTCTGCCGCTCTACCGCCAAGTGCTGCACACATTTCATCCAGCATCTGCTCCGGGCGTACAATCAAGCGTTCTTCAGGCAAATACCATGCAGCGCCTAATGAACGACCTCTAGGTACAATCGTAACTTTTACAAGTGGTGCCGCGTGTTCCAACAACCAACTAACAGTAGCATGTCCAGCTTCATGGAACGCCACAGCTTTTTTCTCACCAGGAGTAATAATCTTATTCTTCTTTTCCAATCCACCCACGATTCTATCTACAGCATCCAGAAAATCCTGTTTTTCAACGGCTTTCTTTCCCTGTCGTGCAGCAATCAATGCGGCTTCATTACAAACATTGGCAATATCTGCTCCTGAGAAACCTGGGGTTTGCTTGCTCAAGAAATCGGTATCGAGGTCTTTGGCTTTCTTCAAAGGTTTTAAATGAACTTCGAATATCTCTTTTCGTTCCCTAACATCTGGCAAGTCAACAAAGATCTGTCTGTCAAATCTTCCAGCACGCATCAATGCCTTGTCCAGCACATCAGCGCGGTTGGTAGCTGCCAATACGATGACGTTGGTATTGGTGCCAAAACCATCCATTTCTGTTAAAAGCTGATTCAATGTATTTTCTCGCTCATCGTTAGAACCTGAGAAATTGCTTTTCCCACGAGCTCTACCGATGGCATCTATTTCATCAATGAATATAATTGAAGGCGATTTTTCCTTGGCCTGCTTGAAGAGATCCCTAACTCGCGAGGCTCCTACACCTACGAACATTTCAACGAAATCCGATCCAGACAATGAGAAGAAAGGTACCTTTGCTTCTCCTGCAACGGCTTTGGCCAATAAGGTCTTCCCTGTACCTGGAGGACCAATAAGTAATGCACCTTTCGGAATCTTACCACCAAGTGCGGTATATTTTTCTGGATTCCTCAAGAAATCAACGATTTCTTGAATCTCCTCCTTCGCACCTTCAAGACCAGCTACGTCCTTGAATGAAGTCTTTACCTCAGTGTTTTGATCAAACAACTTAGCCTTGGACTTACCTATATTGAATATCTGTCCTCCAGCACCTCCGCCAGCTCCAGAAGACATTCTACGCATAATGAAGATCCAGACTCCAATGATCAAGGCAAATGGCAATAATGTCAATAAGAACTCACCCCATACATTGCTCTGGGTCTCATAATCTATTTCCGTGCTAAGGTCGTTTTCTTCAATGGTCCTTTTAAGGTCATTCTCAAAATTCTGAAGGTCACCGAATTCAAATTGATAATTTGGTGTTTGAGCTGCAGTTGCAAATAAATTCGTTTTTCTGGTATTCTTATGAACTTCTTTTTCTAAGGCTTCTCTTGTAAGATATACCTTTGCTTCCCTACGATTTACGATCTCAACCTTTGCGACATCACCATCCCTTAAATAGGTCAGGAATTGTGAAGGTGTAGTCGATGATGAGCTTTGAAAGCCATCAGCTCCCGAAAACAGTTGCATACCCAGGAATATGGCGATAATAATGCCATAGATCCAGTAAGGACTGAATTTAGGTTTTTTTGTGTTATTAGTATTCTTATCGTTTGCCATTAATCTTTTTCTTTTTCTTCTTAGTAACTTGTTTCAACAACAGTTGTTTTTGCATCTCCCCAGAGGCTTTCAATATCATAATATTCCCTTATATGCTTCTGGAACACATGAACAACTACATCTACATAATCCATTAATACCCATTCTGCATTATCGCTTCCCTCTATATGCCAAGGCTTGTCTTTTGTTTCTTTGCTGACTTTCTTCTGAACAGAATTAACAATAGCGTTAACTTGTGTATTAGAAGTTCCTTCACAAATTATAAAATAGTCGCAAACCGTATTTTCAATTTCCCTGAGGTCAAGAATATTAATATTTTTCCCCTTCACATCTTCAATGCCATTTAATATCGTTGTTATTAATTGGTCAGCATTACTATTTTTTTCCGCCATTCAGTATCTTTAGTTTGTGCAAAGTTATTATTTTTTTGTTCTTTAAGGATTAAAATATTCATAATATATACCTCAATGAAATCAGCTATTTGATATGCGTATAATCAAACTTAATGCCATCGGTTCTACAAATACTTTTTTACGGCAAATTAGCAGTGC
>JABDMQ010000401.1 GCA_013001365.1 Flavobacteriaceae bacterium | reverse complement strand
GCTGTCCTAATCCTATACCAAAAGATACCCTAGAAGGCAAAATTTGGTCGGTTTCCTGAAGACCGCGAGATTCTAGATCCTCCTCTATGCTATTCACAACTGCTTCGACCCCTGTTAGATCATTTATAACCAATGTTGCAATGGTTCGCTCGTTCTTTGAGACCAAGGTACTTTTTGGCGTATATGTAAAACCAGAAGTCAATTGTAATTTTTCATTGATCATCCCTTTGTAGCTAAAACCAAAATTATAATTAAGTCCACTCAGATCCGATCTGTTGTCTTCACGACTCTGATATTGAACCAAATTATCTTCATCATCATACACGAATTCTATAGCACTGTTCTGAATGTTTCCAAAATCATAATTGGCATCCACGCCGATACTGAAATTCTTATTAAGTTGGTACCCAACGGTAAAAAATGCTTTGTTAAGACCTCCACTACCGTTATACCTGTTTGTGAGCATCTCAGGGTCTCCAGCACCGATTTTGTATCCTACAGAAGTATAAGGCAATAAACCTAGGCCAACACCTAACTTTCCAATTGGAATCCCGATTGCCAAATAATCAAAGGAAGTTGATGATGAACTTTCCTCCGAATCATTGGTCTTGAAATTAACTCCAGAAGAACCACCTCCAACTGTGAACTTAACTGGTCTGCTTTCACCTCCATAAGAACTTAGATTCAATCCACCATATGATGCTGGATTCCTTAAATTCATATGAATACTATCTGTATAAATGCTCAAACCACCCATACTGCGATTCTCAACGGTTCCCTTGAATTTCAAGCTGCCGATACCGTAAAAGGAATAAGGAGATGTCGTTCCTTGTTGTGCAAAAGAAAATGAAACAAAGAGCGTAACTAAAACTACTACTAGTTTTTTAATCATTAGTTAGTGTTATATTCCAAAATAAAGTTCAAGCCTTCTAATAGGAAATTCGAGTTGGCAAATATGCTATTTTTTAATCGCTTTGCCAAGAAATCTGCGTCTCCTCCTGTTAAAATAACTGTTAAATCAGGATATTTTTCAAGATATCGATCAATTATTCCATCAATCTCGCTGATCAATCCATTAACTACACCGCTATGAATCGAATTAACGGTTGAATTACCGATAAGGTCATCAGGATTTTCCAACTCTAATAACGGTAAATTTGCCGTCAAATTATGAAGAGACTGGTATCTAAGTTTTAATCCTGGAGAAATGGCTCCTCCTAGATATTGATTTTCAAAATTTATAAAATCATAAGTAACACAAGTTCCAGCATCTATGATCAGTACATTGTTATCTGGGAATTGTTCAACAGAAGCGCTAACTAACGCAATTCTATCGACCCCTAATGTCTTTGGAGTTGAATATTCGTTCTCAAACGGGATCTTGGATTTAGAAGATAATTTCAATAAGTCGAGGTTTTTTTTCAAGACCTTTACAACGTCCTTGTTCTTTTTACCGACCGAAGATATGATGGCTTTGTTCAAATCACGGTATTCTTTCAGTAAATCCTTGATTTTTGCCGCAGCTTTTCTGTGGCCGATCGAGGTCTTCTCAATGAGCTTGTTCTCTTCGAAAACAGCCAATTTTATCAAGGTATTGCCAACATCTATAATTAGGTTCATAAGCCCAGTAGAAATGGTAAATTTACGAAACCAATTTTTTATACCTTTCTTTTGGGAATAATAAAAATGACCCTATATTTGCTCCCGCATTCATGCAAATGGTACCTTAGCTCAGTTGGTAGAGCAACGGACTGAAAATCCGTGTGTCCCTGGTTCGATTCCTGGAGGTACCACAAAAAGCCTAGAAATTCTCTAGGCTTTTTGTTTTTAGAATAAATTGTAATTTTTAAGGTCGCTGAACGACCAAGACATCTATAATATTTCTTGCCTTAAAACGATATAGTAAATACCCTTATCTTTAGGCCAAAATTAACGATATGCAAAAAACATATTATGACCCTGCAGACCTCCGTAAATTCGGGAAAATTTCTGATTGGAATGAGGAACTAGGTACTAAATTCTTCGATTATTATAACTCGGTTTTTCAAGAAGGAAAATTGTCTGCTAGAGAAAAATCCTTGATCGCATTAGCTGTTGCACATACCATTCAATGCCCTTATTGCATAGATGCTTACACTGGCGACGGTCTACAACGTGGCATCACTAAGGAAGAAATGATGGAATCCTTGCATGTCGCAGGAGCTATAAGAGGGGGCGCATCTTTAGTTCATGGTGTACAAATGATGAACAAGGTCAATAAGCTTGAAATGTAGATGGCAACCAAATCCCTGCATAAGAGACATAACGAACTTGCCAATGCCAAAAGGCAATTGGAAATCCTTTCGAATGGTATTTTCCGGGATGGTGAATTGCCTACATTCAAGAATAAGATCTCCGAAACTGGTCAATTTCCATT
>JABDMQ010000393.1 GCA_013001365.1 Flavobacteriaceae bacterium | reverse complement strand
GATTATAACAGCGTATTCTTGACAACAGATAATATGGAAGCTGTCAAGAACTCCGATATCTTGATATTCGCGGTGCAACCAGCACATTTAGAGAAGATCCTTGAATCGATCAAGCATTTACTGAATGAAAACCATGTGCTGATCTCGACGATCACTGGGTTCTCGATCGCTAAAATGGAAGGCATTGTCGGGACGGATAAATTCGTTATCCGTGCCATGCCGAATACGGCGATCGCAGTTGGCAAATCGATGACCTGTATTTGTAGTAACGAAGTTGGGGAGCAACGTATAAAAGTAGCCGAAGCCATATTTAACCGATTGGGTTCGTCCATAGCCATTCCAGAGAATCAGATGCAAGCAGCAACGGTGGTTTGCGCGAGTGGAATAGCTTTCTGGATGCGTCTTATTCGAGCTACTACTCAAGCAGCCATCCAGTTAGGATTCGATGCCAAGGAAGCCCAAGAATTGGCTATGCATACCTGTGAAGGTGCCGCAAGTCTATTGATCACGACTGGCAATCATCCTGAACAGGAAATCGATAAGGTCACTACGCCAAAAGGATGCACTATCGAAGGCTTGAACGAGATGGAACATAAGGGCTTGAGCTCGTCCTTGATCCAAGGAATGGTGTCTTCTTTCAATAAGATCAATAGCATTAAAACAGACCAATTATGAAACTCTTCGATGTCTATCCATTGTTCGACGTAACGCCTGTAAAGGCAGAAAATGTCTATGTTTTTGATGAACAGGGGACCAAATACCTGGACCTCTATGGTGGGCATGCAGTGATTTCCATCGGGCATTCCCATCCGGATTATGTAACCGCCTTAAGTAATCAGGTCAGTAAGATCGGTTTTTATAGTAACTCCATCCAGAATCCGTTGCAGCATGAATTGGCTGAAAAGCTTGTAGCGTTTTCTGGATGTGAGGACTATCAGTTATTCCTATGTAATTCTGGTGCAGAAGCGAACGAAAATGCATTGAAACTTGCCTCATTCCATAACAATAAAAGGAAAGTCATCGCTTATAAGAACGGCTTTCATGGTCGGACTTCCGCTGCTGTTGCAGCTACGGATAATCGAAAGATAACAGCGCCAATAAATGCCCAGCAATTTGTTGATTTCATCGAATTTGGCGATCTGCGGTCTACCGAGATCATTTTGAATCAAAATGAGACTTGTGCGGTAATCGTTGAGGTGATACAAGGTATCGGTGGTCTTGATGAAGCCATTACGGAGTTCTATAAAGGGTTGGAGGCATTATGCAAGCAATACAACACGTTGCTCATTGCTGATGAAATACAATGCGGATTCGGGCGAACGGGAGATTTCTTTGCCTTCCAGGAACATGGTATTGCGCCAGATATCATTTCGATGGCCAAAGGCATGGGGAATGGATTCCCGGTCGGTGGTATATTGATCCATCCGGATATCGAAGCATCCTTTGGCTTGTTAGGTACCACCTTTGGAGGAAATCATTTGGCATGTCGGGCTTCTTTAGCTGTTTTGGAGGTTTTGGAAAAGGAGGGGCTCATGCAAAACGCCACTAAAATGAATGACTATTTTGTTTCAAGGGCAAAGACATTACCAAGCGTAACGAACATAAAAGGGCGTGGATTGATGTTGGGATTGGAATTTAGATTCCCAGTAGCTGAATTGCGGAAAAAGCTCATTCAGAAGCATCATATTTTCACTGGAAGTTCTAAGAATCCGAACCTTCTAAGGATCCTGCCGCCTTTGACCATTCAAGAAAAACACCTAGACACCTTTTTCGAAGCCTTAAAAGAAGAATTATGAAGAACTTCTTGAACATTCATAGTGACCTCGATGTCAATATCTTGATAAAAGAAGCTATTGAATTGAAGAAAAACCCATTTCAATTTGAAACAATAGGGAGAAGAAAGACCTTGGCCATGCTATTCTTCAATTCAAGTTTAAGAACACGATTGAGCACGGAAAAAGCTGCGAGGAATTTAGGTATGGAAGTCATGACATTGAATGTCATTGACGCCTGGAAACTTGAATTCGAAGATGGCACCATCATGAATCTAGATAAGGCTGAGCACGTTAAAGAAGCAGCGCAAGTGATCTCTCAATATGCCGATGTCATCGGGATACGGGCGTTCCCAACACTAGCTGATAAACAAAAAGATGAATCGGAATTCATCCTTAACGGCTTCTTGAAGAATGCCTCTGTTCCAATTGTGAATATGGAGAGTGCTACAGGCCATCCTTTACAGAGTTTGGCTGACGCCCTTACGATCGAAGAATTTAAAACGAAACATAAGCCGAAGATTGTCCTATCCTGGGCGCCACATGTAAAGGCATTGCCACATGCGGTTCCCAATTCTTTCGTTTCGATGATGCGAACTCTGGAGGCAGACCTTACCATCACACATCCGATAGGGTATGAACTCGATGACCGGATCACTAAGGATACGGCTATCACTCATGATCAAGACCAGGCCTTGAAAGATGCGGATTTTGTATATGTGAAAAACTGGAGCAGTTATAAGGAATATGGCAAAGTGCTAAATCGGGATAGTGCTTGGATGATGACCAAGGAAAAACTTGGAACCGCTAAATTCATGCATTGCCTACCGGTACGTCGAAACCTTGTTGTCGAGGATGCCGTATTGGATTCTGAAGATTCGTTGGTTATCAATCAATCAAATAATAGGACCTTTGCAGCACAGGTGGTGCTGAAGAATATTTTGGAGATAAATTAATATATTTTCGTCAGTTTGAGTGTTTCGAAACGAATTGAGAAATGTATAGAATACAAGAAAATGACTTCTCGATACTATTCTGACAAAATCAGAATCACTCGAATTGACTTATAAGGAAAATAAATGGAGACACTTAAGATCATAAAAATAGGCGGCAATATCATTGATGATGCGAATGCATTAGATGAATTTCTTAGGGAGTTCGCGAATCTAGATGGCCAAAAGATTTTGGTCCATGGCGGTGGAAAGGAGGCAACGAAACTTGCTAAAAGATTGAAAGTAGCCGTCAACATGGTGGATGGCAGACGAGTTACAGATGCGGAGACATTGGATATCATCACCATGGTATATGCAGGAAAGATCAATAAGAACATAATTGCTAAGCTACAAGCATCACGATGTAATGCGATTGGTTTTTCTGGCGCTGATGGCAATAGTATAATCGCTACCAAACGACCTGTTACTAATATTGATTATGGCTATGCAGGTGATGTGGTTCGGGTGAATACATCAACAATAAGGACATTGTTGGAAAATAATATTGTCCCTGTCTTTTGTGCCATCACTCATGATGAGCATGGCCAGTTATTGAATACCAATGCCGACACCATTGCTTCAGTTTTGGCAATTGCCTTGGCCACGGTCTTTACGACTGAATTGTATTATTGTTTCGAAAAGAATGGTGTTTTGATGGATGTCGACCATGATGATT
>JABDMQ010000380.1 GCA_013001365.1 Flavobacteriaceae bacterium | reverse complement strand
AAGCAATCTATGTCGTTCTAAAGACAAAGTAGATGGTGACAACACATTATTGCGTTGTTCGCCATATCCATAAGGCAAGAAACTCTTGAAACTCTTATTATCGATCGGATCGGTAAAATTATGGCCTTTCAGGAAAAACGTTAGGATGGGACGAGCTATATAACTCAACCTAATCAAAAGTGGCCTCGGAATCGTGTTAAGGATTATTTTGAAGAGCTTTTTCATTATGCCTATAAGACTAAGGCTTTCTGGCGAAACTCCTCCTCTTCATTACTCTCTATGCCCAAAGCTTCATATATATACGCAAACGTAGAGAGCAATTCTGGTTTGCCGTTCACTAATGCAACATTATGTTCAAAGTGAGCACTGGGTTTATTGTCTTGAGTCGTTATGGTCCATCCATCGGGATGTTGTCTTACACGATGCGTTCCCAGATTTATCATTGGCTCTATCGCAACCACCATGCCTTCAATGAATTTCTTCCCACGTCCGCGTCGCCCATAATTAGGCATTTCAGGGTCTTCATGCATTTTCCTTCCGAGTCCATGGCCAACTAATTCTCTAACAACACCATAGCCGTTTTTCTCACAGTATTGCTGAATGGCGAAACCTACATCTCCAACTCGATTTCCTTTTTTGAATTCACGAATGCCAACATATAATGATTCCTTTGTTACTTTTAACAGGCTGTCGATCTCCTGATCAATTTCTCCAACTGGGAAAGTATAGGCATGGTCTCCATAGAAATCGTTCTTGATTGCACCACAATCAATCGAGATGATATCACCTTCTTTTAATGGTTCTTTGTTTGGAATGCCATGAACAACTTGTTCATTTGGACTAACGCAAAGCGTATTAGGGAATTCGTATAATCCTAAGAATCCTGGAATCGCACCGTGGTCACGAATAAAGGTCTCGGCCAAAGAATCCAAGTGCAAGGTCGTAACTCCAGGCTTTACCTCAGAGGCCAGCATTCCTAGTGTCTTGGAAACAATAAGTGCGCTTTCGCGCATCAATTCAATTTCTTCGCTGGTCTTTACAATTATCATGGATACTTTGGATATGCGGCAAAGATAAATAAAATAAGAATTGATTTCTTTAATTCGTAAAACATGATAAATAACAGTTTTTTTAAAGGGTAATATCCATATTTTTGAAGTTGTAAAAATTTATTGAAATGTATAAAACCGTAAGTGCAGAAGAAGCAGTAAAGATCATAAAATCCAATAGTAAAGTATACGTTCAAGCAGCGGCAGCAGCACCAACAGTATTGCTTAAGGCAATGACCGATCGTCATGAGGAATTGAGGAATGTAGAAGTGTGTCATTTGCATATTGAAGGCGAAGCCCCTTACGCTGACCCAAAGTATGCGTCTAGTTTCCATGTTAATTCATTTTTTATAGGAAAGAATGTGAGACATACATTAGCAGCAGGCAATGGTTCATATACGCCTGTCTTCCTTAGTGAGTTACCACTTTTGTTCAAACGAAACATTGTTGATGTAAGTGTGGCCCTGATCCACGTTTCTGTTCCAGACAAGCATGGCTATTGTTCACTAGGTGTTTCAGTAGAAGCAACTTTAGCAGCAATTGACAATGCCGACCATGTAATTGCTCAGGTCAATAAGCAAATGCCAAGGACACATGGTGCTGGAATCATCCATGTGTCGGAAATCGATTATTTTGTCGACGTCGATGAGCCGCTTCCTGAATTGATATCGAGGGAACCCACCGCTGTGGAAGATCAGATTGGACATTACATTGCAGGATTGATAGACGATAGAAGCACTTTGCAGATGGGAATTGGCATGATTCCTAACGCGGTCTTGAGCAAACTTCATAATCATAAGGACCTTGGATTACACACTGAAATGTTTTCCGATGGCGTAATTGACCTGATCTTAAAAGATGTTATCAATAGTAATTACAAAGCGGTAAATCGAGGTCGCGCCTTAGCCACTTTTCTAATGGGCTCTAAGCGATTATATGATTATGTAGATGATAATCCGTTTGTTGAGCTACGTGGTTCAGATTATGTTAATGATGTATATATGATCCGTCAAAACCCGAATATGATTGCCATTAATTCAGCTATTGAAGTCGATCTGACTGGACAGGTTTGTGCGGATTCAATAGGTTATAAGATGTATTCTGGAGTTGGTGGGCAAATGGATTTCATTCGAGGTGCCTCCTTGAGTGATGGAGGGAAGGCCATTATAGCATTGCCTTCTGTGACCAAACATGGATTGAGTAGAATCGTGCCATGTTTAAAGGATGGTGCTGGTGTAGTGACCACTAGAGCACATGTGCATTATATCATTACAGAATATGGTGTGGCAAATCTATATGGTAAAACCATTAAACAGCGTGTTAAGGCCTTGATAGATATAGCACATCCTAGCCATCGTGAGGAATTGGAAAGATCCTATTTTGATTCTGTGATGCCGAAGGTTATTTAAAAAAAGAGAATAAGCCTTTCTTCTTCTTTTCAGGTTTGTAAAGATCCATTGGACCATGAGTAAGTAGTTGGTAAATCTCACCCCAACCCATAAAACCACCGATGTTCCTATCATCGATGAATAGGTCAGCATGTATCTTCCTACTGGCTTCACCTTGATAGGTCTCTTCAGGAAAGCTTTTGTTCACAGCATAGAACTCAATGCCTTTTTTTCGGCAGAATTCTACCGCTTCATCTAGTCGGTGCCCATGGCGATAGGTCCAAAGAATAAGACGATGACCATTGTCCTGCAGTTTCTTAAGGGTTTCAAAAGCAAATATCATAGGATCACCAATAGAAGGATAGGCATCCTCTACTATGGTACCATCGAAATCCACGGCTATGATCAACTTGTCTTGAGATATCATTAAGGCTTCAATTTGTTTAAAATTACAATAATTTAGATCAATGATTCTTGTGTCATTGCTTCGGGCTGAGGTAAGCCAATAAGTTTCAATATCGTAGGAGCTATATCCCCAAGTATACCACTTTTTATTTTCTTAAGGTCCTTATCGATAAGAATCACAGGCACCGGATTCGTTGTATGTGCTGTATGTGGAGTTCCATCAGGATTGACCATGGTCTCGCAATTTCCATGATCAGCAATCAATATCGTTGTATAGTCATTTTCGAGTGCTGATGTTATAACATCCTTGACGCATTGATCAACTGCTTCACAGGCTTTTATGGCTGCTTCCATAACCCCTGTGTGACCAACCATGTCTCCATTGGCAAAATTAAGGCAAACAAAATTAGTTTCACCTTTTTCCAATTCAGGGATCAACGCATCTCGCAATTCGTAAGCACTCATTTCTGGCTTTAGAT
>JABDMQ010000360.1 GCA_013001365.1 Flavobacteriaceae bacterium | reverse complement strand
TTCTTGCTAAACGTATTATTGGAAGCCGTTCGTATAAAAGTAGTATTTCGGCCCCAATAATAAAAATAGGCATCGTGGCCATTGCATTGGGAATAATTGTTATGCTTATTGCCATTGCCACTGGTATTGGCCTTCAAGAAAAGATACGTGAAAAGGCCATAGCCTTTAATGGTCATGTTACCATCCAGAATTACGATAGCAATAATTCCAACGAATCTATTAAGCCAGTTTCGACCAATCAGGATTTTTATCCTGTTTTCAATGGTGTCGAAGGCATCTCTCATGTTCAAGCAGTGGCCAAGAAATTTGGTGTTATAAGGACAGAAACCGATTTTGAAGGGATGGTTTTTAAAGGAGTCGGACCAGATTATGAATGGAAATTCCTTGAAGAATATCTTGTTGATGGTGAGTTACCAATATTCAATGAAGAGATGAGCAACGATGTGGCAATATCACAATATTTAGCGGACCGATTGGGGTTTCAAGTTGGAGATTCGTTTCAAGCATATTTCATGAAGGAAGACACGGGCAAGCCACCCTTCCAACGAAAATTCAATATAGTCGGTATTTATAATTCAGGTTTCCAGGAATTGGACAAGACCTATTTTATTGGTGATATCAGGCACGTACAGAGAATGAACAAATGGCAGTCTGATCAAGTCGGTAATTTTGAGGTGTTCATAAACGATTACAACCAATTGGAAACAAAGGGTATTGAAATCTATCAAAATACGCCATCAACATTAAATACCACTACTGTATCACAGCAATATGCCTCTATTTTTGAATGGGTAAAGATATTCGATCAGAATATCTATGGGATCATTGGGATTATGATCATAGTTGCCGGCATCAATATGATAACGGCTTTATTAGTACTGATACTGGAAAGAACACAGATGATCGGTGCACTTAAGGCCCTTGGTAGTTCAAATTGGAGCATTCGAAAATTCTTCTTGTACAATGCTACATACTTGATATTGATCGGCTTGTTCTGGGGAAATTTAATAGGTCTGTCCTTGTTGCTTGTGCAAAAATATTTCGGGATTCTTGAGTTTCCTAACCCAGAGCATTATTACATGAAGACCATTCCTATTTATTTGAATTGGTTTTATGTGCTCTTGCTGAATGTTGGGACCTTTATACTTTGCTTGGTGATGCTTTTGGTGCCATCTTATATAATCACAAAGATCTCTCCTGTTCGGGCAATGAGGTTTCAATAAAAAAGCCTCAGAACCAAATAGGCCTGAGGCTTCTTGATTAGAATTCCTTGGTATTATTTCTCGGCATTGTCTTCATCTGAACCACAGCTGCCAAGGGTATCACTTTCATGTTGAATTAGATGTGCAACCGCGGCTGGCCAGGCAATGTTTATTACATGAGGATTATTGTCTACGTTATGACAAACGTCTACCTTGACTTGAGCTGCCATAACGATGGTGCCTATAATTAGGATTGTTAATGTAATTTTAGATTTCATAATGATAAATTTTGGGGTTTATAACTACTAATGTTAATGATTTCCTCCGAGCCATCAGCATCATTTCTTGATTATTCGATGAAAAACTTATAAATGTTAAAATTTTATGTATTTCATCAGTTTATTGGTTACAGATATAATAAATTGAAGCTCTTTTTGGTATGTGAAATGATAAGTGTTATGTACTTTTGCAGACTATGGAATATGCCAAGAACATTCTCGAAACCATTGGTAATACCCCTTTGGTGAAGATCAACAAATTGACTGCGGAATTACCATGTTTGGTATTGGCCAAATATGAGACATTCAATCCTGGAAATTCTGTTAAAGACAGAATGGCCTTAAAGATGATCGAAGATGCAGAAGCAGATGGTCGTTTAAAACAAGGAGGTACTATAATTGAAGGTACTTCCGGCAATACTGGAATGGGATTGGCATTGGCAGCCATAGTGAAAGGTTATAAATGCATTTTTGTAACCACAGACAAACAGTCCAAAGAAAAAGTTGATGTTTTGAAGGCGGTCGGAGCAGAAGTCATTGTATGTCCAACCGATGTTAAGCCAGACGATCCACGAAGCTATTATTCAGTATCGAAGCGACTTGGAGATGAAACACCTAATTCATGGTATGTGAATCAGTACGATAACCCAAGCAATACGCAAGCTCATTATGAAAGTACAGGCCCAGAGATATGGAAACAAACAGACGGAAAGGTGACACATTTTGTTGTGGGAGTGGGTACAGGAGGGACTATTTCTGGCGTCGGTAAATACCTTAAGGAACAAAACCCTGAAATAAAGGTATGGGGCATTGACACTTATGGCAGTGTTTTCAAGAAATATCATGAAACTGGCATTTTCGATGAAAACGAGATCTATCCATATGTTACGGAAGGAATAGGTGAGGATATCTTACCCAAGAACGTGAATTTTGAAATCATTGATGGCTTCACGAAAGTAACTGATAAAGATGCCGCTGTTTATACCCAAGAGTTAGCGAAACAAGAAGGCATGTTCCTTGGTAATTCTGCTGGAGCAGCTATAAAAGGAGTCCTTCAACTTAAGGATCATTTTTCTGCAGATGATGTTGTGGTTGTCCTGTTCCATGACCATGGAAGTCGTTATGTAGGCAAGATGTTCAATGACGAATGGATGCGGAAAATGGGGTATAAGTAGTGTTTTCTTACAAATACTGTTTAAAAAATTTTTAGCGTGATAAATGCTATAAGTCTCATTTTGTCAGCTATTTATATTATTTTATTAGTTGGATTCTTACAAATTTTGGGGGAAAAAGTTTGGAAATTGCGAAAATTGCCCTATATTTCGCTCAAATACCAAATTCATCGACGAAATGCTTAATAATCCCAAATCTATAAGCCATGAAAGTCCAACAAATATCCCTGTCCCAGGATACGTGGAAAACTGACCTAGAAAACCTAAATATCCCGGCAAATCTTTTTTTACTTTTCGTTTCAATAGGATTCAACGATAAGGAAGCCTTACTTGATACCCTTTCAGGAGGATATCCAGATGCTATAATCGTTGGATGTTCTACTGCAGGAGAGATCAACGACGTTCAAGTTGTTGACAATACAGTTTCATTGTCTGCTGTTCAAATGGAAAAAGTCCAGTTACGGTCAGAATCCGTAATCCTCGATGATATGAAGAACAGTTATAAAACTGGTCAAGAATTAGCTAAAAAACTACACGCAGATAACTTAAGTCATTCTTTTATTCTTAGTGATGGACTTAATGTCAATGGTGCGGACCTAGTATCTGGCTTGAAATCAGTGATAACTAATACGAGCATTACTGGCGGACTTGCTGGAGATGCGGGAGCTTTTAAGGAGACGTTTGTAATTGATGGCGGCGAAATGAAAGACAAGACGGTTGTTGGCGTTGGATTTTATGGCGACCAACTAAAGGTTGGCCATAGTAGCAAAGGTGGATGGGATAGTTTCGGTATCGAGCGATTGGTAACCAAATCTGAAAAGAACATTCTTTATGAGTTGGATGGTAAACCAGCACTCGAATTGTATAAATCTTTTTTAGGTGAGGAAGCTGCCAATTTACCAAGTTCGGGTCTATTATTCCCTTTGAGCATGCGGCTAAATGAATCAAGCAAGCCTCTTGTCAGGACCATATTAGGCATTAATGAAGAGGACCAAAGCCTCACATTTGCCGGAAATATAAATCAGGGTTCCTATGTAAGATTAATGAAAGCCAATGTAGATCGCCTTATTAATGGTGCTGAAAATTCAGCAATTTTAGCAGCAGAGAGCATACAAGAGGAAGCAGAGTTGGCCATATTAATAAGCTGTGTTGGTCGACGACTGGTCTTGAAGCAATTAATTGAAGAAGAAGTTGAGGCAGTAAGGTTTGTCCTTGGGCATAAGCCAAAGATCACTGGGTTTTATTCATATGGAGAAATTGCACCGCATGGCGAGTTCTCATCTTGCGAATTACATAACCAAACGATGACAATCACAACGCTTTCTGAATGCTAAAGAACGATTTACATAGACTGCT
>JABDMQ010000359.1 GCA_013001365.1 Flavobacteriaceae bacterium | reverse complement strand
TTGAATCGCCAGATTATTACAATCTAGACGAATTACTCTCAGACGAACATAAATTAGTGCGTGAAGCATCCAGGGAATGGGTTAAGCGTGATGTGTCCCCAATTATTGAGGAATACGCGCAAAAAGCCGAATTCCCGAAGCAGATCATCGGTGGTCTGGCAGAAATCGGCGCTTTTGGCCCTTACATTCCTGTTGAATATGGCGGTGCAGGACTCGACCAGATTTCCTATGGATTGATCATGCAAGAGATCGAACGTGGCGACTCTGGTGTAAGAAGCACAGCTTCTGTACAATCCTCGTTGGTCATGTATCCGATCTGGAAATACGGTAATGAAGAGCAGCGTCAAAAATACTTGCCAAAACTGGCATCAGGGGAGTGGATCGGTTCCTTTGGACTTACGGAACCAGATCATGGTAGTAATCCTGGAGGAATGACCACCAATTTCAAGGATATGGGTGACCATTATCTATTGAATGGTGCTAAATTATGGATCTCCAATTCGCCATTCTGTCAAATCGCTGTTGTTTGGGCCAAGAACGAAGAAGGGCGTATCCATGGATTGATCGTAGAACGCGGTATGGAAGGATTCTCAACACCAGAAACACATGGTAAATGGTCATTAAGAGCCAGTGCAACAGGAGAACTTATTTTTGATAATGTCAAGGTTCCAAAGGAAAACCTTCTGCCAAACAAATCTGGGCTCGGAGCACCATTAGGATGCTTGGATTCTGCACGTTACGGCATTGCTTGGGGAGCCATTGGCGCTGCTATGGATTGCTATGACACGGCCCTTAGGTATAGTAAAGAACGTATCCAGTTCGGGAAACCTATTGGGCAATTCCAATTACAACAAAAGAAACTGGCCGAGATGATCACCGAGATTACCAAAGCCCAATTACTGGCTTGGCGATTGGGTGTGATGCGCGAAGCAGGTACAGCAACCTCAGCTCAGATATCCATGGCGAAACGAAACAATGTGGAGATGGCCATTAACATAGCGCGTGAAGCTCGACAAATGCTTGGCGGCATGGGAATTACTGGCGAATATAGTATTATGCGCCATTCCATGAACCTGGAAAGTGTAATCACTTACGAAGGAACGCATGATATTCACTTGCTTATCACAGGACTGGACATCACAGGCCTCAACGCCTTTAAATAGTGGCTTAGCTATATCTTTTTATTTCACTTGGTTGTAAAAACCCATTAAAGACTTCTCATAAAAGAGGGGTCTTTTTTCATATGAATTTGATTACATTTACTTATGCTTTCAGCCAGAAAACGATTGGATCGTGCTTACAACAATGCCAAGATTGTCGACTTTGACGATACATCAAAATTCATTCTTTTTAGTGATTGCCATCGTGGCGACAATAGCTTTGCTGACGATTTTGCCAATAACCGTAATATCTATTTTCATGCCCTTAAGCATTATTTTGACGAAGGGTTTAGCTACTGCGAACTAGGCGATGGCGATGAGCTTTGGGAAAACCTCTCTTTCGAATCTATCTTGAATGCACATAAGAATGTATACGACCTGTTACGGCAGTTCTTCAATGAGGACAGATTGCACATGATCTGGGGCAACCATGATATGGTGTATCGTAAACAGGGTTATGTTGAAAAGCACCTATATACCTATTTCGACCCCAAGACCGGAGAGGACATGCCTTTGTTCCCAGGAATAGAATATCATGAAGCCGTGGTCTTGCATCATTGCGATACGGGGCAGGACATATTCTTGATGCATGGCCATCAAGCCGATTGGTGGAACTACCTCTTCTGGAAATGGAGCCGTTTCATGGTTCGTATCCTTTGGAAACCCTTGAATGTAATGGGCATTGCCGACCCAACCAGCCCAGCAAAGAATTACAAGGAACTTATTAAGGTAGAACGACGCATCAAGAAATGGATAGCTGAGAACAACAATAGGCTAACTGTTGCAGGTCATACGCACAGACCGCGATTTCCAGAACCAGGGGATTTGGCCTTTTTTAATGATGGTAGTTGCGTACACCCACGAAGCATAACAGGACTTGAAATCGAGAATGGCCAGATCTCATTGATCAAATGGCAAATTGCCACCACGGACGATGGCACCCTTAAGATCGTAAGAGTGCTTTTGGAAGGGCCTCAAAAATTGATCAATTATAAAACTGAGTGATGAAATCAAACTTTCTATTATCGGGAATAGTGGTTTTACTCATTTGCTCTTTTATTAGTTGTTCCGATGACCAAAACTCAAAAAAACATACATCCTGGAAATCTTACCTCGGTGGAGATGATAGAAACCATTTTACTCACTTAAATCAGATAACCCCTGAAAATGTCAATCAGCTAGAAGTTGCTTGGTCATACAAAACTATCGACAGTGGACAAATGCAAATGAGCCCGATTATTGCCAATGGGATGGTATATGGTGTTGATTCTAGGGTTCAACCTTTTGCACTTGATGCTAAAACCGGATCGGAAATCTGGAGATTTGGTGACCCTTTAAAAGCTTGGCATAGCACAAGCCGTGGCGTTTCCTATTGGGAGAAAGGCAATGACAAACGTATTTTCTGCTCTATCGGTCCTGACCTTTATGCCTTGAATGCCCTGACAGGAATGCCTATTGAGACTTTTGGTGACAAGGGGAGAATTTCCTTGAAAAAGGGACTTCCCGAAATTGCCCAAGACAAATTCATGATTTCCAATACACCTGGAACCATTTTCAAGGATTTGATCATCATGCCTGTAAGAGCGTCTGAAGGAGCAGATGCAGCTCCTGGAGACGTCCGAGCTTTCAATGTCATTACGGGCGAGTTGGAATGGACTTTCCATACCATTCCCCATCCAGGAGAATTTGGTTATGACACTTGGGAAATCCCAGATACGTATAAGAACACCGAAAACGTTGGTGCCGTAAACAACTGGGCAGGCATGGCTGTTGACATGGACCGTGAAATACTTTATGTGCCATTGGGTTCGGCTGCACCCGATTTTTATGGTGGTGAACGCAAAGGCCAGAACTTGTTCGCTAATTCTCTTGTCGCTCTTGATGCGAATACCGGAGAACGAATTTGGCATTTTCAGATGACCCATCATGACATTTGGGACCGAGACTTGCCAGCACCACCAAATCTCATTTGGGTACAAAGAAATGGCCAACGTATTGACGCTGTTGCCCAGGTCACTAAGCAAGGATACGTATTCGTGTTCGATCGGGAGACTGGAGAACCTATTTTTGAAATTGAAGAAGTCCCAGTTCCAAGCTCCACTCTAGCTGGCGAATCAGCTTGGCCAACGCAACCTTTACCAGTTAAGCCCAAACCCTTTGCGCGACAATCAGAAGACCTCACCGAAACCGACATTAGCCCATATGCCGAGAACAAAGCCGAATTACGGGCTAAATTGAAGCAACACGACAAGGCCAAGTACGCGCCACCGTCGACAGAGCCAGTGCTCTTGTTCCCAGGTTACGATGGTGGTGCCGAATGGGGTGGCGCAGGTGCCGATCCAGAACAAGGTATCCTGTACGTGAATTCGAATGAGATGCCTTGGATCTTGCAAGTATCTGCTACGAATACCAAGAGTCATACAAGTGTTAGACAAGCACTTTACGATAACCATTGTGCCGTTTGCCACAAACCCGATCGATCGGGAGCGCCACAGAGCAATTTTCCAGCCCTTACCAATCTAGATGATCATCTTCTAAGATCGGATGCCCGCGACATCATCATAAATGGCAAGGGCATGATGACCGGATTCCCTCAGCTTAGAGATGCGGAAGTCGAAGCTCTGCTCGCCTATATTTATGATGACCAAGAAGGAGATAAACAAGAAGTCTCGAATGTGGAAGAAATTGATTATCAAGTACCATTCAAGCATACCGGATACGACAAGTTCTTGGACAGCAATGGCCTGCCAGCCATTACACCACCTTGGGGCACTTTGTCTGCCATTGACCTGAACAACGGGGAATATCTTTGGCAGACCCCTTTAGGAAAAACCAAGATTGATGATGAGTACGTCAACACAGGTACTGAGAACTATGGTGGCCCTATAATTACAGAGAATGGATTGTTGTTCATCGCTGCAACCAAGGATGGATATTTCAGGGCATTTGACCGCCATGATGGAAATCTATTATGGGAGACCAAGCTTCCCGCGGCTTCTTTTACGACACCAGCTACTTACATGATCGATGGCAAACAATATATTGTATTGGCATGCGGTGGTGAAAAACTCGGGACACCAAAAGGTAATGTCATCATGGCCTTTGCGCTTCCGATCAAATAAGAAAAATAAATCTATTAATAAAAACAGAATCGATTAAATTTCCGGGGCAAGCTCGACTTCCAAACCATCCATGTCTGGCGTCATTTGAATTTGGCATCCCAATCGGCTATTATCTTTCACATTGAACGCTTCCGCTAACATCGCATCTTCATCATCTTGCATTTCTGGTAGTTCGTGATCCGTTAACACATAACATTGACAAGATGAACACATAGCCATACCGCCGCAAACACCTATGGTGCCTTCTGGAGCCAATTCGTAAGAACGAACCACCTCCATTAAGTTCATTGCCATATCGGTAGGTGCCAAGACCTCGTGAATAACGCCGTCTCTGTCGATAATCTTAATATTTATGTCTTGTTCCATTTTGTAGTAAGCAGTAAATAGGTGCTAGTAATTAATTTTTGATAGATTTTATTAATCCGTGAAGCATTCTAGAAATTTCATTGGTATCTTCAATGAGCAATTGTGCTTCTTTCTTTTCTATAAAATTAAGTCTGATCGATAAATAAAGCATCGACCTAACTTCACTATTAGAAGCTAAAGAAAAATAAAGAAATCTAGTGAAATCGGCATTAGAATTCCTATCAAAACCTTCAGCAATATTATTTGAAATGGAAACTGAAGCTCTTTTGATTTGATCCCTAAAGGAAAAATCCTTGCTATCATTAAAGTGCTTATAAATAGCGACTGATAGATCTTGAGACTTTTGCCACACCATTAATTCCTCAAATTTTTTAACTGCCATTCTTCTATTTACTAGCAACTATCTACTAACTACTTTTATTCTATTTTCTTAACGACTGCCTTTTCTGCTTCTTTCCGACTACCATCAAATCCATCGATGCCACTTACAGTCGTATATTTCATAACATATTTCTTGCCAGGATTGATTCGTTGGTAAGCAGATTGACACATCAGGGTTGCTTCATGGAAGCCGCAAAGGATCAATTTGAGTTTTCCCGGATAGGTATTTACATCACCAATGGCGTAGATGCCTGGGATATTTGTTTGGTAATCCAATGTGTTGTCAACTTTAATGGCATTCTTCTCGATCTCCAATCCCCAATTGGCAATAGGCCCAAGTTTAGGCGACAATCCGAACAACGGAATGAAGTGATCGGTCTCCAAAGTATATTCCTTATCCATATGGATATTGTCCGATTCCTTGACTACAACTGCACTTAGATGTTCATGCCCAACCAGTCCAACGACTTCTGCTGGTGTGATCAGGTTGATCTTTCCTTGGTTCTTTAGTTCTTGGACCTTCTCGACAGAGTCCAAGGCTCCCCTGAATTCGTTACGTCTGTGGATCAAAGTTACTTCACTAGCAACATCTGCCAGAAAAATGCTCCAATCGAGCGCAGAATCACCACCACCTGCAATGACGACGCGTCTGTCACGGTACATTTCAGGGTTACGGATAATGTATTCTACACCTTTGCCTTCCAAGCTCTCGATACTTGCAATTGGTGGCTTTCGCGGCTCAAAACTACCTAAGCCACCTGCGATGGCAACAATCGGTGCATTGTGTTTTGTGCTCTTGTTCGTGGTAACCACAAAAGAATCATCTTCAAGTTTTTCAATGGTCTCGGCACGTTCGCCTAACGTAAATCCAGGACTGAATGGCTTTATTTGTTCCATAAGGTTATCGACCAACTCTCCTGCAAGGACCTCAGGAAACCCAGGGATATCGTAAATCGGTTT
>JABDMQ010000331.1 GCA_013001365.1 Flavobacteriaceae bacterium | reverse complement strand
ATTGGTCTTGCCAAGTTCTTGGCAGACTATAAAAAAGGAAACTAGAATGAATAGGAGAGAAGACTACCTATTGAACCTCTTGGTTCAATAAACCTAGCAATTGTTCTTCAAAATTGGCATCGCTCATATTTGCATGAGCGTCTACTATATGACCACTTGCATCAATAAGCATGACCTTATTTAGCCTGCTTAAGACCAATTGTCTTCGTGCACTGTAGGGGTCTGCAAATCGATATTCGTTCTCCATCGGAAATCTATACTTTTTCAGTACCTCGCGCCAATTCTTAGGTGACGTTTTCCTTGCATTAATTGCCACAAATTCCAATTCAGGATAATTGGTCTTCAATTTATGGACTCTCTTATGGGCATCCTTGAAATGACCTCTCATCGAGTAGGCCCAGAAATAAATTACTGTTGGTTTCTTGATAATTGATGGTAATGACACTTCTTCCTCATTGTGATCGATCAATGTGATTTCCGGAATTTTTGTTCCAGGAGATAGTTTCATAAAGGCTTGAGATAAATCTACAATATCCTTTTTATGAGATTCATTAGTGCTTCTTTTCAGGTAATCCTCAACAAATTGGGTGATTTCCCCAGCATTGTTATTACTGTGTACGAAGAACCATGCTGTATGGCGCATATGTGAATTCTTGATAGAATCATGAGTAACAAGGCTATCAATTATTTGAAGCCTGTCAAGATTATAATCCAGTGAATTCCTTTTGAAAATACTATCAGAACTATGCTCAAAATGCCTCGTCAACGCCAAATTATTGAAATGATACTCAAGGAATCGATAATATGGATAATAACTTCTTAAGTTGTCATTATTATAGTCGATGTCTTTTCTATACTCATAGAAATCCTTAGGAAGAGACTTAAGGTTTATTAATTCATTATTGCCGTAATATGCGAATGGATAAAGCTCTTTTCTAGCATAATTGTAGTAGTGGATATTGGCATCGGCAATTTCATTAAAACATTCTGAAGTCGAATTCTTCCGTTCGAATTTCTTCAATCGCTCATGCTTGGCCTCAGTGATTGAGTCAATTTTCTGCGAAAAACTCTCAGGTGGCAATTGGCTGTACTCCAGCATGTGCTCACGCTCTTTTTCATTTTCCAAAAAAAGATTGATCAGGTAATTATTCTTTTTGGCTCCTTTGCCAGTAAATACAAGAGATTCGTCAAACTCTTTTGTGTTTAACCTAAAATGAAGACTATCACCAGACTCCAGCAATACAATTTGATTTTCCGGTGAATGGGTAAAGGTGTAAAGTCCCGGTTTAAGATCATTCATGGCATACAAGAACCTATTGTTCTGGTCAAGCAGCATGGTATCAATGATCTGCTCGCCTTTACTAAGTACAACATAACCAGTATTGGGATTGATTATTTCACCTCCAAGAAACGCTTCACTCGTATTGTAGTTGAAGTCCTGTTTGCAGTTAGTTAGAAGCGAAGAAAATAATAAAAGAACTAAAAGTTTCTTCATATTGGGTACACCACGCTATAGTTAGATTCTGATGATTTCTGACAAATGTAATTTTTGGAGACAACTTCTGCTGTTAATAGGCTGTTAAATATTAAGTTTAGAGGCATTTAATTTCTTGCGCTTATTGCTTTTTTCTACTTTTGCAAAAATTTAACTCGACACTATGTTATCTGTTTCTAATCTTTCAGTTCAATTCGGCAAACGCATCCTTTTCGATGAGGTCAATACGACCTTTAACAATGGGAATTGCTATGGGATCATCGGTGCCAACGGTGCTGGAAAGTCAACATTTCTAAAGATCATTGCTGGCCAGCAAGATCCAACATCAGGCCAAGTGCATTTAGAGACTGGTAAACGTATGTCAGTTCTTGAACAGAATCATAACCTTTATGATGAGCATCAGGTTCTTGAAACTGTTATTATGGGTAATAATCCTTTGCATAAGATCAAGACCGAGATTGATGCGCTTTATGCAGATTATACGGATGAAAATGCTGAAAAGATAGGAGAGTTGCAAGTGACTTTCGAGGAAATGAATGGCTGGAATGCCGATAGTGATGCTGCTGCATTGTTGTCCAACCTGGGCATCAAGGAAGAATTGCATTATAGTTTAATGAAGGACCTGGATGGTAAACAGAAAGTAAGAGTATTACTGGCCCAGGCCTTGTTCGGTAGTCCAGATGTGTTAATAATGGATGAGCCAACTAACGACCTGGATTATGAAACCATAACTTGGTTAGAGAACTTCTTGGCGAATTTCGAGAATTGTGTTATCGTGGTTTCTCACGACCGTCATTTCTTGGATGCCGTATGTACACATATATCAGACATAGATTTTGGGAAGATCAATCATTATTCAGGTAACTATACTTTTTGGTACGAATCCTCACAGCTAGCGGCTAAGCAAAGAGCCCAGCAGAACAAGAAAGCTGAAGAAAAGAAAAAGGAGTTAGAGGAATTCATAAGGCGCTTCTCTGCGAACGTGGCAAAATCCAAGCAGGCAACAAGTAGGAAGAAGATGATCGACAAGTTGAATATTGCTGATATCAAGCCGTCAAGTAGACGCTATCCTGCTATAATTTTCGAGAGAGAACGCGAAGCAGGAGACCAGATCCTTAATGTAGAAGGATTATCTGCTTCTTTGGATGGCGAAGTACTTTTCAAGAATGTGGATATCAATCTAGCAAAAGGAGACAAGGTCGTTGTATTCTCTAAGGACTCACGAGCAACCACCGCTTTCTATCAAATACTTAATGGCAAGGAGAAATCTGACTCAGGTAAATTCGCTTGGGGCATTACAACGAACCAATCATATTTACCACTGGATAATTCTGAATATTTCGAAAATGACCTTACCCTTGTCGATTGGCTTCGACAGTGGGCACAGACCGAAGAAGAGCGAGAAGAGGTCTACGTACGTGGATTCCTTGGTAAGATGATATTTAGTGGTGAAGAAGCACTTAAAAAGAGCAATGTCCTTTCTGGAGGCGAAAAAGTAAGATGCATGTTAAGTCGCATGATGATGCTTCGTGCCAATGTGTTGATGTTGGATGAGCCTACAAATCACTTGGATTTAGAGAGTATTACAGCATTCAA
>JABDMQ010000301.1 GCA_013001365.1 Flavobacteriaceae bacterium | reverse complement strand
AGCGATACCAAATTCGGAAAAGGATTAATTAACTTCACGGCCAAGGACAGTTCCTTCAGTGTAAAATTCGCTCCGCGAATGCAAGTACGCTCCATATCGTCTTGGGATCATGATGGCGACCAATACGGAAGTCCAGATCATAACTTCATTGTACGACGAGCGCGTTTGAAATTTGATGGATTTGCCTATAGCCCGAAACTTAAATATAAAATAGAGCTAGGATTGTCCAATAGGGATATTTCTGGTGCCAATGAATTCAATAGAAATACTCCGCGTTATATACTTGATGCAGTGATCATGTGGAATTTCGCAGGGAATTGGGAATTATGGGCTGGTCAGACCAAGCTCCCAGGTAACGTAGAGCGAGTGGTGTCGTCTGCTAATTTGCAATTGATCGATCGATCGTTATTGAACAGTCGTTTCAACATTGACCGTGACCTAGGTATACAACTACGTCACAAAACAGACCTTGGTGGCGGTTTTTTAATGCGTGAGAAACTATCTCTCTCACAAGGTGAAGGTCGTAATGTTACAGAAGGTAATGAAGGTGGTTTGCAGTATACAGCCAGACTTGAATTCTTGCCATTTGGTACGTTCCAGTCTAAAGGCGATTATGTAGAATCTGCCATCAAGAAAGAGGAAACGCCAAAATTAATGGTTGGTGTTACTTACAACTACAACCAAGATGCCGTTCGCGAAAGAGGGTTTGCAGGTGACTATATGATGAGAACAGATGGGTCACTTTACGAAACAGACCAAACAACGGTCTTTGCAGATGCCATGTTCAAGTACAAAGGGTTCTCATTTATGGGAGAATATGCCAAACGTACCGCAGATGATGAAATCGCTACGGAAGCAGATGGAGTTACACCTACAGGAGATATTGTATTAACAGGTAACGCCTTGAACCTCCAAGCAGGCTATATGTTCGAGAACAATTATGAAATCGCTGGTCGATTTACAACTGTCGATTATGAAGCAGTAACTGGAACACTTCCATCAGAACAATATACTTTGGGAGTCAATAAGTTTGTCGTCGGACATAAATTAAAAGTACAGTCTGATATAAGCTATACCACTTTGGACGGTAATGAAGATAATATTACATTTAGGCTAGGTTTCGATCTACACTTTTAAAAAATAACATTCGCATAACGTTACACTGCAAAACAGTGAAGATATTTGCGGACTAACTAATCAAACTAAACTATGGATAATATTTATTTGTTTATGCTGATAGCGATAACAGTTCTTGCTGTATTCGATATCATTGTAGGTGTAAGTAATGACGCCATTAACTTCTTGAATTCTGCAATCGGGTCCAAGGCATTGCCAATGAGAACCATAATGATCGTGGCCAGTTTGGGAATTTTCGTTGGAGCTGTGTTTTCGAGTGGTATGATGGAAGTTGCACGAAAAGGCATCTTCATACCTGCTCAATTTGAATTCGGGGAGATCATGTTAATTTTCATGGCAGTCATGATCACAGACATACTGCTGCTTGATTTCTTTAATACTCTTGGACTCCCAACATCAACTACAGTATCGATTGTCTTTAACCTTTTAGGTGCTGCAGTGGTCATGTCCTTGATAAAGATCAGTGCATCAGATTCACAAACCTTTGCGGATCTTGGTAGTTACATCAACACCAAAAAGGCCACAGAGATCATAAGTGGTATTTTGCTCTCGGTAGTTATTGCGTTTACAGTTGGTGCCGTAGTACAATGGGTATCGCGTGCGATATTCACTTTCAATACTGAAAAGAAAATAAAGAATTTTGGTGCCATTTTTGGTGGTATTGCATTAACGGCCATCACGTATTTCATTTTCCTTAAAGGGTTGAAAGGCACACCTTACTACTCGGACCTTAAGGACATGTTAGAAGGTAATGAGATATTAATAATCCTCGGAAGTTTTGTTTTCTGGACCATGTTTTCGTTTGTTTTCGAAAGACTTTCCAAGAAAACTGTTCTATTGGTAGTGATCGCGGTCGGTACTTTTGGATTGGCCTTGGCCTTCTCAGGTAATGACCTGGTAAACTTTATTGGTGTACCAATGGCGGCCTATCACTCTTACGAAGCCTTTGCCGCTAGTGGCATGGACATAGGCATGTCCATGGAAGTTCTTGACAAGAAAGTGCCTGCGGAGCCATATTTACTATTCATAGCTGGAGCTATCATGGTATTTACCTTATGGTTGTCCAAAAAAGCTAGGACAGTTGCTGAGACTGAAATAGGATTATCCCGTCAGACTGACACACATGAAAAATTCGAGCCAAATGCCATATCAAGAGCCGTTGTTAAGGGGTCTTCACAATTGGCAAATTACTTTAGTGTTTTGGTCCCTAACTCGATAGCGGATAAAATCAATAAGAGCTTTGAGAAGCCAAGATTTGTCATGACAAAAGACCAAAGTATCGACGCACCTGCTTTTGATATGATCAGGGCATCGGTAAACTTAATGGTTGCTGGTATCTTGATTGCCATTGCAACGTCAATGAAATTGCCATTATCTACGACCTATGTAACCTTCATGGTCGCCATGGGTACATCCTTGGCCGATCGAGCTTGGGGTAGAGAAAGTGCTGTATACCGTGTTGCTGGCGTATTGAATGTCATTGCTGGCTGGTTTGGTACTGCTTTAGGCGCCTTTGTTGCAGCAGGTTTTGTCGTATTCCTGATCAATTGGAACTCTATGGTCATGATTCCGATCTTATTATTACTAACAGCCATCTTATTGTATCGCAATTACAGGACACACAGAATGAAATCAGTAAAAGTTGTAGATGAAGACAGTCTTACAACAGCTGAGATAAGCTCAGTTCAAGGTGTAATTCACGAAAGTGCTAAAAACATTGCCAAAGTAGTTAAGCGTACTAATAGGATTTATTCCAACGCCATTGTTGGGTTGGCAAAACAAGAAATGCCGCTGCTTGTAAAGAGCAAGAATCTGGTGGTAAAGCTAACCACTGAAATCGACAAGCTTAGGGATAACATCTTCTACTTCATCAAGAACCTAGACGAATCCAGTATTGAAGCGAGTAACTTCTATATTAACATTCTAGGCTATTTGCAAGATATGGCACAATCCCTGGAGTTGATTGCGAAAGTAACACATAAACATGTCAATAATAATCACAAGAAACTTAAGTTCACGCAGATCAAGGAACTAAAGGAGATTGATGATAAGTTTGAGATTCTGTTTGCTGATACCGAAAATGCTTTTAAATCAAGGTCCTTTGAACAGATTGGTGCTATTATTGACGAGAAGAAAGAGGTGTATGATCTTGTAAAAGATAAGATCATGGAGCAAGTAATGCGCACGCGTTCAGAAGAGTCAAGTCCTAAGAACACGACCTTGTATTTTAGTATATTACTTGAAACCAAAGACCTTATGAATGCAACCATGAATCTTTTGGAGGAATACCACAGTGCTCATGACAGATCTGTTGAGCCTGCAACCATTAGTGACGAGGACTAAGAATTTTTAGCCGTTATTAATTCTCATATTTAATGAAAAAGCGCCTTGAAATTCAAGGCGCTTTTTCTTGCTTTACTATTAGGCAGCTTCGTTGCTTAAAATAGTATCTTTTTTGGTGTATAACAACTCCGCTACAGCAATCAATTTCTTGATCATGTCATTTACATTGTCATTGTCATTTACTAAAGATGACCCCATGTCCACAGTAATAAGGTTTTTTCTAATAAGCTTGTTAATCTGTGCATTATCCTGATGAATATTCATTTTGGCCTCTTCTTTTAGTTCCATTAACCTGTTATAGAATTTCTCATTGTCCTCTTCAGTTCTGAAAAGGTATATGAACCTCAATACCCGTGCTGCCTTTTTCCTGAATTTATCATATTCCTTTTGGATATATTCATTATCAGAATTCAA
>JABDMQ010000289.1 GCA_013001365.1 Flavobacteriaceae bacterium | reverse complement strand
AACTAACTAAAACCAAATAGCATGTCAATCGTTAAAACTGTCGCTAAAGATAAAGTCCCTATTGGACAGAAAGCCGCCTTTGGAGCAGGTCATTTCATATTAAATATTTTACCTGGGACACTTGGAGTATTCATTCAATTCTTCTTGCTGACAGCTTGGGGAGTTGATCCTCTATGGGCAGGACTTTTGGGAGGATTACCACGAATATTCGACGCCATTACCGATCCAGTTATGGGTTTCATTTCCGATAACACGAAATCAAGATGGGGACGACGAAGACCATACATTTTTCTTGGGGCCATAACAAGTGGTATACTCTTTTTCTTGATGTGGCAGCTTGACGACAACGCATCGCAGACCTATATCATCTGGCATGTGATGGTAATTCAAATATTGTTTCTTGTGGGGAATACTATATTCGCAACACCATTGGTTGGCCTTGGTTATGAAATGACTTCTGATTATAATGAGCGTACACGATTAATGGCATTTTCGAATACAATGGGACAGATCGCTTGGATGATCGTGCCTTGGTTATATGTTATAATTCCTGATTCCAATACATTCAACACGCAAACAGAAGGTGTGCGTACTATGGCCTTAATCGTTGGTGCCATGTGCGTGGTTTTTGGGATATTGCCAGCCTTGTTCTGCAAGGGAATTGATTCTTCACATATGGAAGGGCGTAAAGAAATTAATTTAAAGACGCTTGCTTCAAACATGAAAGAACTAATGGTCGGAATCAAGCAAGTTGCTAAAAACAAGCCTTTCATGAAATTATGCGGCGCTACATTCTTGGTTTTTAATGGATTTCAGCTTGTTGCAGCATTCGGCGTGTTCATCATTGTATTTTATATTTACAATGGGAGTTATGAGTTAGCCGGCACTTGGCCAGCTTGGTTCAATACGATTAATGCCATGATCACTGCATTTATTGTGATTCCAATAATTTCTAGAATGGCTAACCGATGGGGAAAGAAGAAGGCATTTATAATCTCTACGGTCTTGTCAATTATAGGCTACACGTTAAAATGGTGGGGTTTCGATATTGAGTTAAACAATCAATTCAATGAAACGGGATTAGGGCAAAGCTTGAATTCAGGGGTAGGAGCTATTTTTGAAACCTTGAACCCTATCTTGGATAATATTGGCATGTCTTGGTTCTCTATTGATCCTGGTAGTAATATACCCTGGTTAATGTTTATTCCAATTCCATTATTTGCTTTTGGAATGGGCGGATTATTCACCTTGATGATGTCTATGACAGCAGATGTATGTGATCTTGATGAATTAGAGAATGGTATGCCAAGAAAAGAAGGTACATTTGGTGCCATATATTGGTGGATGGTAAAATTAGGACAGGCAATAGCATTGGTGCTAGGAGGATTGATCTTGAAGATTGTTGGGTTTGATCCTAGTGCTACGGAACAAACAATGGAAACAATGTATAATCTTAGAATAGCCGATATCCTAATACCATCTTTAACAGCAGCGCTTGCCATATTGGTTATGTGGAAGTATAGCCTAAGTGAGGAGAGAGCTAGGGAAATCAAGGAAGAATTAGTTAAAAGACGAGGAGAGCTTTAATAAGAGTATTAATAATTAATAAAAAACAATAAATGTCATATAGAGAAGGACACCAATTTTCATTAAAATCAATAGACCTTAGTCAAGATACAGGGGTAGATTTTAGTAGTATTCATTCGAGGACTTAAGGAAATTATGGAGAAAAACATTGAAAAGTGGAATGCATGGGCTTTGTTTCAGCCTTTACGAGGATGGACAACGACCTGGAGATATCATTACCGAAGAACAAGTTAGACGACGTATGGAAATAATAAAGCCATATACGAAATGGGTAAGATCGTTCTCCTGTACAGATGGAAATGAATTCATTCCCAAGATCGCTAAGGAATATGGTATAAAGACATTGGTAGGCGCTTGGCTTGGGGATGATCCAGAAATCAACGAACGAGAAATCGAAGGCTTGATCAAATTAGCTAATGAAGGCTATGTAGATATAGCTGCGGTAGGAAATGAAGTTCTATATCGTAATGATCTGAATGAGGAAGAATTATTAGGTTTCATTTATCGTGTTAAGGAAGCATTGCCAAAGGACATTCCGGTTGGTTATGTAGATGCGTACTATGAATTCACTGTTCACCCAAGAATAACGGATGCTTGCGATGTCATATTGGCAAATTGTTATCCATATTGGGAAAGTTGTCATTTGGATTATTCGTTATTGCATATGAAACAGATGTATGCACAAGCATTGGATGCGGGTAGAGGTAAGAAAGTGATCATCACAGAAACGGGTTGGCCTAGTGAAGGGACAAATCTTAATGATGCCTGTCCATCTCCGGAGAATGCTATGAAATATTTTATTAACTCCCAAGTATGGTCGGCAAAAGACGATATAGAAATGTTCTATTTTTCTTCATTTGACGAATCTTGGAAAGTAGGTCCGGAAGGTGATGTTGGAGCTTACTGGGGACTTTGGGACAAGAACAAAAAACTTAAATTTTAAATGCAAACATTTTTTTATTAGAACTTAACCTTGAATTATGAATTATTCTGAAGCATTGAATTTAGAACCAGGAAAAGCTATTTGTTATTCTGGTTTTAGGGAAGGGCAATGGCCCGGAGGAAAATACCCAAGCTATGAAGAAATAAAGGAAGACCTTTTGATCCTGCATGGTCATTGGAAATACCTAAGACTTTACGACTGCGATGAACAATCTAAATTGGTCCTTGAAGTCATTAGAAATGAAAACCTGGATTTCAAGGTCATGCTTGGTGCTTACATAAACGCTGAAGTCAACAATTATGGATGCCCGTGGGGAGGATCTTATCCTGAAGAAGTTCTGGAGCAAAACAAGATCGATAATGAAGCAAGAATTAAAGATTTGATTCGTTGGGCTAATGAATATCCAGATATTATCTGCACGTTATCTGCGGGCAATGAAGCATGTGTGGATTGGACCGACCATTACGTACCTGTTGAAAAGGTTATAGAATATGTGAGGATGATTAAAGAAGGTGCAAAACAACCTGTAACGTTTTGTGAAAACTATTTGCCTTGGCTAGATAAATTGAGGATTTTGGTAGATGAAGTGGATTTTATATCCATACATACCTATCCAGTTTGGGAATACAAGAATATTCATGAGGCAATGGAATACACTAAGCAGAACTATTATGCGGTTGCAGACACCTATCCAGATAAACCAGTAGTAATAACAGAAGCTGGTTGGACGACGTTCTCCAATGGTAAAGGCATAGACCCAAATAATGTGAGTGAAGAATTTCAAGCAGTCTACTTAAAGGACCTCAGCAAGTGGTGCCAAGAAGACGTTATCCTGACTTTTGTCTTTGAGGCGTTTGATGAGTCCTGGAAAGGCTCCGACGAAGCCCACGAACCAGAAAAGCACTGGGGCCTCTACAAAGTAGACAGGACACCAAAAAGATTCATGAAAGACATTCATGTGAATGTTTAGGTAAGTGTTCAAGAACTCTTAAAATTGGTAGTTACCTTGATAAAAATTAATATATTGAGAGATTGCTGATTAAAATTGATTTTTTAGAATGATTAAGTCAAATTACACGCTTATTGTTGCTTTGGCATTTTTGACCTTGACATGTAAAGGTCCAGAACGAGATCTTTATCCGGATGAATTAGTAGGTGGTCTCGAACTCTTGCCTCCTGAAAAAACCGGAATTGATTTCAATAATAAGATCACAGAATCAGAAAAAGTAAATCATCTTTATTATAACCAAATTTATAGTGGTGCTGGAGTCGCCGTCGGCGATATCAACAATGATGGATTGCCGGATATTTTCTTTTGTGGCAATCAAGTGAGTGATCGGTTATACTTAAATAAAGGAGATTTTGAATTCGAAGATATCACAAAAAAATCGCGAATAGCAATTAATGCAGGTTGGTCATGGGGAGTGACTATGGCAGACGTTAACAATGATGGTTATTTGGATATTTATGTGAGCAGAAATGGTGAGTCAATGACACCTGAAGACCGTCGAAATCAACTTTACATTAATAACAACGACTTGACTTTTACAGAATCAGCCATCTCCTATGGTTTAGCGGACCTTGGCTTTTCTTCTCAGGCCGTATTCTTCGATATGGATAATGATGGTGATCTGGATATGTATCAAGTTAATCAACTACCAGATAACAGATTATTTAGTCGCTACATTAATATTCCTAAAGAGCGTTATCAGTATTACACAGATAAATTATATCTTAATGATAACGGTCGATATAGGGATATATCAAATAAAGCAGGTCTTTTAGATACATATGCTTACGGTTTAAGTGTTAGTGCTTCTGATTTTAACAATGATGGATGGGTCGACCTCTATATCTCAAATGATTATAATGAACCTGATTTCATGTATTATAATAATGGCGATGGTACGTTCAAGAATGTCATTCATGAAAATCTAAAGCATATTTCACAGTTTAGTATGGGAACCGATACTGGTGACATCAATAATGACGGTTATCTAGATATTTTGACATTGGACATGGCTGCTGAGGATCATTTTAGATCAAAGACAAATATGGGTTCAATGAGTACAGAAGCATTCAATAAACTCGTTGATCAGGGCAAGCATCATCAATATATGTCTAACGCTTTGCAATTGAATTCAGGAAAGGGAATGTTCTCCGAGATAGGTAATATGGCTGGGATTGCTAAAACTGACTGGAGTTGGAGTGGGTTGCTGTGTGACTTGGATAACGATGGATGGAAAGATATAGTAGTTTCCAACGGAATTAAAAAAGATGTTCGGAATAATGATTTCTTGACAGTCCTGTATGAGGAATTAGCGACCGATTCGAAGGATTTCTATAGCATGAGTAAAAAAGCACCATCAGAACCGCTTCCAAATTATGTGTTCAAGAACAATGGGGACTTGAAATTCGAAAAGGTTTCAAAAAATTGGGGATTTGATGCGCCTGGATTTTCAAGTGGGATGGCTTATGGTGACCTTGATAATGATGGGGACCTTGATATTGTGATCAACAATATGGAATCGCCCGCATCGATTTATGAAAATAAAGCCACTGGTAATTTCTTGAAAATCAAACTTGAAGGTCCCGATAAAAATTCATTTGGAATTGGGGTAAAAGCAGAAATTCATTATAACGGGAATCGGCAAATTGCTGAGAATACATTAACACGTGGTTATTTTTCTTCCGTTGAACCTGGATTGTTCTTTGGTTTGGGCAAGAATATAGAAGTTGAAAAAGTTGAAGTCTATTGGCCTGATGGCAAGACAAATGTATTTACGAATATTCAGGCAAACCGAGTAATTACGGCGAAATACTCTAAATCCATGGTAGTAGCCAAGGAGAACAAGACTAATGATCAGTTAATGGTAAAGATGGATGCAAATGACCTTGGAATCGATTTTGTTCATAGCGAGAATGATCATGATGAATACCAAGAAGAAATACTTCTACCTCATAATGTTTCCCAGAACGGACCATATTCTGCGGCGGCAGATGTCAACGGAGATGGACTAGAGGACCTTTACATTGGTGGTGCAGTTGGCCAAAGCGGAACTTTGTACCTACAGTCTGAAAATGAAAAGTTTATCAAAAGCACTTCACAGCCTTGGGTAAAAGATTTGGCATCCGAAGATTTAGGCGCCTTATTTTTAGATGTAGATGGCGATGGAGATCAAGATTTATTTGTAGCCAGTGGAGGCAGTGAATACGATCAAGGGGACAGTAGGTTAAAGGATCGTTTGTACATAAATAATGGTAAAGGTGTTTTCACTAAGAGCAATAATGCACTCCCTAATATTTATGAAAGTTCGCAATGTGTAAAGACTTCAGATATAGACAAGGATGGGGACCTAGACCTTTTCGTTGGAACTAGGCTTATACCTGGTAGATATGCATTTCCAGCTACTAGTTATCTATTGATTAATGAAGGCGGAAAATTCAAAAAAGCAGAATCAGGAACTGCTACCGACCTTGTCAATATCGGTATGGTAACAGATGCCGTTTTTTCAGATATAGATCAAGATAGTGATGAGGATTTGATTGTCGTTGGAGAATGGATGAACATAACGGTTCTGACAAATAATGAAGGTATATTTGAGAACAACACAGATAAATACGGATTAGAGAATTCTCGTGGTATATGGTGGTCCATTACAGCTGATGATATTGACAATGACGGTGATGACGACTATGTAATAGGAAACCTTGGCAGGAACAATAAATTTAAAGCGAGTGAAGAGCATCCTTTTAAGGTCTATGCCAATGACTTTGATGACAACGGGACCAACGATATTGTACTAGCAAAGTTCTACAAAGACGATTATGTCCCATTAAGAGGCCGAGAATGTACCAGTCAGCAAATGCCATTTGTCTCAGAGAAATTCAAGGATTATAGCAGTTTCGCCTCTTCTAAGTTGTTAGATATCTTGCCAGAAGAAAAAGTAAACGATGCTGTTGTTTATGAGATAAGTAGTTTTGAAAGTATCCTACTGATCAATGATAATGGCGTCCTAAAACGAGAAGCCTTACCTATTTATGCACAACTTTCTCCAATCAAGACATCATTAGTAATGGATTTTAACCAAGATGGAAACAAGGACATCGTGGTTACCGGAAACCATTTTGGGGTAGAGGTCGAAACGACACGTTACGATGCAGGCATAGGGGCGGTTTTATTAGGCGATGGCAATAACAACTTCGAGTACTTATCGGCTTTGGAAAGTGGCTTCTATACGCCTAATGATAGCAGGGACCTTAATGTCATTAATCTAAAGGATAACATCTTGATCATGGTTACTAATAATAATGGTCCGATGACCTTGTTTAAGAAGTAGCAAGATTCTTTTATACGTCTTTTCTTTACCAAGGGGTTTTGCAATAACTTCTAACAAGACTATTCCGTTTTTCGATAATCTGTTTTATTTCTCCGTTAAAGAGTTAATTGGAAAATTAATATGTAAAATGTATGGTCATTGTATAGTTAAAATCAGGCGTACTTTGGATAATTATTCTGATATTTGAACTTATACTAATAAAAACCTTAGATAATTATGAAAAAAATTACATTTTTTATTGCCCTTTTGACTGTGTCATTGGGTTATACGCAAACATTACCATTAGATTTCAGTGATGCGGGGCAAGCATTTACATGGGACCCTGCAGGAGAAGGAGGCGGAGCTGCTACAATTAACTCTGTCACCGAAAAATTGGAACTTTTTGGTAATGCTAATCAATGGGATAATGCTTTTATAGTTTTTAGTGGAGGAGATGTTGTGGATCTTTCTATGGAGTTAAATAACACAGTTAGTTTTACAATCGATCCATTAAATACGCTTCCCGAAGATGAACTTCGTACGCACAGAATCAGATTAACGACTACGATTGGTAACTATGAAGTGCCATTTACCACTACTGGTGATTTAGAACAAACTATTCTTATCAATCCTGGAGCAGGATTTGGAGATATGACAGAATTAAGAATTTTTATTGATGCTGGTGTTGCTGGTCCTAATGGAAATTATGCTATAGATGATATTCAAGTTGGAGCTGACCCTGCGCCAACATGTGATGATGGTATTCAAAATGGAGATGAAGAGGGTATAGATTGTGGAGGCACAGGTGGTTGTCCAGATTGTCCTGGCCCTCCAGAGACTGCCGCAACATCACCTACCAGAGATTCAGCCGATGTTTTATCAATTTATAGCGATTCTTATGTAGATGCACCATCGAACGGGACTCAAGTTTTCGCTGGAGCAATGTTAAACGGTATAACGATACAAGAAAACAATACCTTGGAATTAATAATCCCTAATGGAGGAGCTGGATTCCAAAACCAGTATTTCGAAGATGTTAATTCGGGTGTAGCACCGTTAGACCTAACTAGTTATACAGGCATACACTTGGACCTTTATTTCAATGGGCAGCCTGCTGCTGGTTCTTTATTTAAAGCAATAGTTCAAGATTTTTCTGGTCCAACACCGATTAACCTTGAAGAACTTATTGATGTTACTGCTCTGGCTGCTAATCAGTGGCATTCGTTAGATATTGCTTTTGCTGATTTCGATATTAACAGCGAGAATGCTAGAAGTCAAGTTTCACAACTTATTTTTATTGGAGACGGGCCACTTTTTGGTGATATTTATTTAGATAACATCTATTTTTATGAAGAGCCACCAGTTACTAACGATGATTGTGCTAATGCAACGCCAATTGCTATCGATGGTAGTACTGTAGAAGTAAGTAATATCGGTGCGACAGATTCTGGTATTGCTGCTTCTTGTGATGAAGGAATCATTTCTGATGTTTGGTATTCTTTTGAGGGACCAGCTGGAGGTGTGGCTTATTTTGCCACAAATGCACCAAACCTTTCTGTTTGGGATGGTTGTGCTGGTACAGAATTAGCTTGTAATCCAGGAGGAGGTACTGCAGTAGCTGTAACACCAGGAAATACATATTACGTAAGAATAAATGATGATGGTACTGCAAGAGCACCGGGGACATTCACATTAACCTCTAGCGAAAGTTCATTATTAGGTGTAGATGATTTTGAGTCTTCTGATTTCAAGGTATATCCAAATCCAGCAAATAATGTATGGAATATCCAATCGAATAATACCAACATTACATCTGTTCAGGTATTCGATATGTTAGGTAAGAATGTTATGTCTGTATCACCTAATAGTTCGTCTGTTAAGTTAGATGCAACAACTTTACCTGAAGGATTGTACTTTGCAAGAATCAGTTCTGAGTCAGGAACAAAAAGCGTTAAACTTGTTAAACAATAGATAATTTATTCTTTAGAATAAGCATAATCTAAACATTAAAAAGCCGCATCTTTCGATGCGGCTTTTTTATTTATAGAAAATTGTCAACTTCTTTGTAGGCATCAATAACGCGTTGCTCGCCTTCTTTATCGGGTTTAGAATTGCCGTGTTCCATTCCTAATACTCCTTTGTAGCCTTTACCACGAATGAACTTGAACACGTTCTTGTAATTGATCTCCCCTGTCGTAGGCTCCTTACGTCCTGGATTGTCCCCGATCTGGAAATACGAGATTTCGTCCCAGCACGCCTCAATATTAGGTATGAGGTTGCCTTCTTGTATCTGTTGATGGTAAATATCGAAAAGAATCTTGCATGAAGGTGAGTCAACAGATTTACAAATTTGGTACGCTTGAGGCGACTCGGTCAAGAATAGCCCTGGATGGTCCCTGAAATTCAA
>JABDMQ010000121.1 GCA_013001365.1 Flavobacteriaceae bacterium | reverse complement strand
CCAGTTGCGATAAACGATTCGTTATTTGGCTGAATATGAAGATAATAGCCTCCTCGCAATTCTGGCTTTTTCCTTCTAAATGAACCACCAAAATGGGTTTTATATGGTAGCTTGTTCTTTGAGAATCGAACATCTCGATAGATCCTGAACATCTTGAAATCATCAATCTCATCATGTTTGTTAAGTGCTTCAAGTATGTCATGATAATTTTGCTTGACCTCAGCTTCAATGGTTTTGAACTCTTTTTTATTCGTATTAAACCAATCGCGATTATTATTTTTCTCTAGCTTCTTGAAAAAGTCGAATACTGATTTTTTTATGGCCATTTTAAATTCGTTTTAATCGGAATCTAAAATTACGAAATAAAGATCGATCCGTCTATCATTTAAAATCAACCTTATGCAATATAAGCCCAGAAGCTGGCGCTATGTAATCCATGACCATTGTGCTATCTGGTAATAGGCTTTCCTTTATTGTTGTAGTATCAATCTCATGCCTGCCTAAATTAATCAGAGTACCCATCATCAATCTTATCTGATTCCGCATAAACCCTTTACCATGTACTTGAAGTATATAGCTCTTTTCTGGAAAAAAGTTAGCACTATAAATGTCATTCTCTACAATTTCGCATAGACTTATATTTCTTATAAAATCTCCATTCTCAGAAGGTTTGTAGCAATAGGCCTTGAAATTATGGGTTCCCTCGAACAATTTTGCACCCTGTTTCATGGTCTCAATATCCAAAGAATCCAATATGGTCGTTAATATTGGTGCACAAAAAGGGTGGTTCTTTTGCCCTTCAGAGAATACATAATGGTATATCTTGTTCTTGGGATGCTGTATAATATTGAAATCCTTGCCAACTTCAGTAATGCTCAGCGCCCTAAGATCCTGAGGTAAATTTTGATTGAAATCATAGAGAAAAGCCTCCTTGTCCTGCAAAGGTTCTTTTAAGAACAACTCAAAAGCTGATTCTTCGGCAGAGACCATGGCATCGGTACGACCTGTTACCAAGGTCTTGAAATAGGCACCATCAAGTACATACTTCAAGGTCCTATCCACCATTAAATGCAAGGTTTTTAGATTAGGTTGCTTCTGCCACCCGTGAAAGCGATAACCCAAGTATTGGAAGGTAATCAAGTAGAAGAATTGTGGTTTAACGTTCATTTTAGCTAATAAAGTCTTAAAAAATTGGTAATTGGTATAAAAATTGGTATAATGCAAACTTATACAAAACAAACACATTTACACTATGGGAAGACCACCTTCTCGTCCGCTTAAATTAAAGGACGGCTACTACATTGAAATAAGAAACAAAGGTTCAAAATCTTCAGGCATCAAGTTACACAGTGACACCGAAATGCAGATGAATCGTACCATTAAAATGTACGAACGTGTTAAGGATGTCATTATTTATGGTGAATCCAAAAACGGAAAATGGGTGAAGAAAGATCCTATTATGCATGAAATGGCATAATTAACTTATATATCTTATTAAAGAAAGCTCGAAACTTCATTGTTTCGAGCTTTCTTTTTTTATTGATCAAAGGTGTCTTTGCTTCAAATTCTGCTCTACATCTTGAAGGCTAAAGCCCTTTGCCCTTAGAAGAATCAAATAATGAAACAACAAGTCAGCACTTTCATCCAGGAACAAAGCATCATTACTGTCTTTCGCCTCAATAACTACCTCTATGGCCTCCTCTCCTACTTTTTGGGCAATCTTGTTAATTCCGGACCGGAACAGAGAAGAAACATAAGAATTTTCCGGGCTGTCTTTTTGCCTACTGGATATTATGTTTTCTAGGCTTGAGAGAAATCCGAATGAGGATTCGTTGTTTTCTGCCCAGCATGTATCAGTTCCTAAGTGGCAAACTGGACCAACAGGATGGACTTTAATTAATAAGGTATCATTGTCACAATCCAAATGAATGCTTGATAAGTTCAAGAAATTACCACTTTCTTCTCCTTTTGTCCATAATCGTTTCTTCGATCTACTATAGAAAGTAACCTGTTTTGTTTCCTTTGTCTTTTCCAGTGCTTGCTCATTCATGAACCCGAGCATTAGAACTGCTTGGGTCTCATCATCCTGAACAATTGCTGGCACAAGGCCATCCTGGTATTTATTATAGTCTATTTTCATGATCTAAAGTCTTACTTCTATTCCTTGCTGTCTTAATTCGTTTTTCAATGATGTAATATCTATTTCCTTATAGTGAAACACACTAGCAGCCAACGCTGCATCGGCTTTACCATATTTAAATGTATCGGTGAAATGCTCAACAATCCCAGCACCACCAGAAGCAATTATTGGTATGTTGACACATCTTCCCAATTTTTCTAAAGCTTCGTTGGCGAATCCTCCTTTTGTTCCATCATGATCCATAGACGTGAACAAGATCTCACCAGCACCTCGTTGCTCGACTTCCATGGCCCATTCGAACAAATCGACTTCTGTCGGTACCTTTCCACCCATTAAATGAACCTTCCATTTCTCATTGATCTGCTTAGC
>JABDMQ010000205.1 GCA_013001365.1 Flavobacteriaceae bacterium | reverse complement strand
GGTGATATCTTCCGTATGACCTTCATCTGCGAAGTTGTCGTAAGGATACATACTTGCTAACTTGCGAACTGCCGCATCAGTTTGTACACGAACGAAATTCTCGTAATTATCAACATCAAAAGCTGCTTTATAGGTGTTCTGGACACGCCATACCAAGATCGTACTGATCATGACAGGATTCCCTAGTTTGTCATTGACCTTTAAGCGTTCACTATCGAAATTACTTGCTCTTAATGATATTTTCTTTTTGGTGTAGAACGGATTTACCCAATAAAACCCGTTTTTCTTTACAGTTCCTACATATTTACCGAATAACAGTAAAACCCGGGATCCGTTAGGCTGCACCATGATGAATCCTACAGCGAGGAGTATGGCCACAGGCAACAATAACAAATATTCAGGCTGTCCTTGTGTGATTGTAAGTGATATACACCCAATAAATATTACTAAAAACACAATTAGCATTACATAACCATTGGCTGGAACGATGATTTTCTCTTCTTTCATGATCGAATAATTTAAATGATATTAAAATAATATCATAAATATATCAAAATAAAATATATAATCCAAATTTAACCATCAGAATTAATTTTTTGGCACGCTGTTTGTGTTATATAAGACGTAATCTTTATGATGATTTTTATTCAAGCTGATTACTTAGTAAAAGGAGTAAGATTATATTTTTTTGGTTGGTTAGTTAAAAAGGCGCCACTTCTTCTAAGTAGGCGCTTTTTTTATTTAATGAAAGCCAAAAGCGCTTCCAATAATTCAGATGAGAATTCTCTGTCTGGTTCATTATAAGACTTCACATTTTCTAGGCGATCTCTTTCAATGGGAACAAGAACGTGATTCATTTTATCGATGATCACTAGCTTAGAATCTGGCGATGCCTTATGTAGAAGATCTGCTTCGCTCTCAATTACTTGAATATCCTTTGTACCGTTGATTATAAGTACAGGCATGTCTAGCTTCTTGATTTCTTCCTGTGGATCATATTTCATCCAACTCATCATGAATGGCTGCGTTGGCTTATTGAATATGGAAGCTAATGCTGGTGGAAAGTCATCAGTTGTCTTTCCTGTTTTTAGTATTGAGAATACGCGTTTGGTATCTTCTGTAAAATTTGGGGAGGTAGCATTTATTTGATAGATCACTACTTCGTCAATTGTCTGTCCTGGACCGGCAACCGAAATGAAACCATCTGCTTTTTCTTGAGCCGCAATCATTCCTACAAGGCTTCCTTGGCTATGTCCGAGAATATAGATCTTTCCAAATTGACTTTTGCTTTTAAAATGATCTAAACTTGCACTAGCGTCTTCAATGAAGACATCAAAACTGTAGTCCAGGTCATATTTGCCTTTCTTTATTTGTCTCAAGCTGTGTTTATCATATCTAAAGGATGCGATGCCAGCATCACCCAATTTTCCGGCAAGCTTCTTGAGCAAGTCGCCTTTCATGAAATTGGTGTTTCCGTCCTTGTCCAAAGGCCCTGATCCAGCCAAAAGTATGACCAAAGGTGGTTTTTCAGTATTTGGCATTAAAAGCGTGCCGGAGAAACTATCGGCAATGGTTACATCTTGCTCGAAGAAATTGGATTCTTGCGAAAAAACTACAGTGGAAATCGTTAAAAAAAGGAGGGCAATAAGACTTTTCATTTAAAATAGTGTTTAAAGTGTAACGAAAATAAAGAATTATTATTCAAAGACCAGGCCAAAAACAAGGTGGGTGAGTAGGTTTTTAACATGAATAAGTAAGAAAAATACTGTTAACAAAAAGTGCATTTCGTCGTTTAATCGATATTTTTAATCGGATAGTGTTAAAAAAAGATGCATTTCATCGAAACGTGATGTCGTTAGTCGGACTTTTTAAATATTATTTTTCATATTTGAAGTGTTCTAAATTAGTTTTTAGTTCAATGGATTAATTAATTAATATTTGCCGTTATGACTGTTGACTTAGTGACCCTAAATCTAACTGACATAATTTAAAAAGCAAATAACGAGAAACTGGGATTGAGGGATCCCAGTTTTTTTTATGCAATATTCCGAAACGTCAAATTGATTCGCTTTCCAATTTTCTTTTGAGTCTTAGGTAATTGATGCAACCATTTGTGTTGTGTTTCACCGCTCATTAGCAGCAAACTTCCATGTTGCAGCACTAATTTTTGTTTTAAGTTTTTTATGGTTTTATGCTTGAAGTGAAATATGCGTTCTGCTCCTAAACTCAAGGATGCGATTACAGGATTAATGCCTAGTTCTCGTTCGTCGTCCGAATGCCAGCCATTACTATCATTACCATGGCGATACAAGTTCAGTAGGCAGGAGGTGAATCTCTTTTTTGTAAACAATTCAATCTGTTCCTTGATATCGGTTAATTCTATACTGAAAAAATGCGGGTGCATTGTGATGTTACTATAGGTATATGTCTTGTCTTTTTCACCATACAGTGCAGTAAGTCTTGGTTGTAAATGAGTTTTACCGTAAATAGTGATGCTATCCTGCTGCCATGGTGTACTTTCGATTAAATGCTTGAATAGGGAATCTGAACTTTTTTCATTAAGAAAACCTGGATAATAGTAAACTTCTGCGTCCAACATATCAAGTTGGATTTCTTTTGGAAATGAAAAAAGGTCCATTGCTGTATTTTTGCCTAAATTAGCCATTAAAGCTCGAAATGTGAAGCATTTATTAATCCTTTCCTTCATGATTTCCGTGATCTTGAGTTTCTTCCAAACTAAGGTCCTTCCAGATGGTTTTGTGTATGTAAAGGACGTTATTCCAGATATTGAAGTGGAATTGCGTTATGCTGGTTCTAATAACTTCGTTGGCCAGCCTGTGGATGGATATGAAGCGAATAAATGCATTATTACGCTAGAAGCTGCAAATAAGCTTAGAAGTCTTCAGGAAGAACTTTATGACTACAACCTTTGCCTAAAGATCTATGATGCTTATAGACCACAGATTGCAGTAGATCATTTTGTTCGTTGGGCCAAGAACCTTGACGACACTATTAATAAACAAAAATTCTATCCAGAGGTCAATAAACAAGATCTTTTCTTAGAGGGTTATATTGCCTCCCAATCGAGGCACAGTAGCGGTAGTACTGTTGACATTACTTTGGTCGATGGATCTACGGGCAAGGAGCTGGATATGGGAAGCGATTGGGATTATTTTGGCCAACGATCATGGGTAGATTTTGCAGATATTTCAGATAAACAGAAGGCTAACCGACAATTACTTCAAGCATTCATGGCCAAGCATGGCTTCAGGAACTACTCCAAGGAATGGTGGCATTTTACATTGCTCGATGAGCCTTTTGTTGGTCAGTATCTTGAATTTATCGTGCAGTGACCTTTTTATAATTCATTTGCCACAATTAAAACACACAAAAAAACCGTTTCAAATATTTGAAACGGTTATTCTGGATTGCGATTATTGCTTGATTGATGTTATTCCTCTTTATGTAGTTTCTTGGTTAGAGTAAATCCTGTAAAAAGGCCGACTCCTGCCATCAAGAAAATAGTACCAGGATAGGCAACTTCTTCATCCACGCCAAGACCGTAATGCAATAATGAGGCAATGAATATGCCTAGACCTATTCCTATAAGCAACAAGGCAAGGTTTAGGATAATCGCTGAGCCAGACTTTCCTCGTCTTGCAAAAATACTGGCGTCAGCACCTTTTTCAATTAGTGCTAGGCGTTCTCTGTTCCTACTGGAAATGTATAAATAGAACACGCCGAATAAGGCTGCAAAAAATGTAATTGGTATTAATACTTCTTCTCCCATGATATTTGTTTTTTAATTGATTAATTTAATCGGGTTCATAGCTTATGACGAGCACTTTAATATTCAGGTTACACATTTGTGCTATTATTTTTTTTACCTTAATCATGTAACCTTAGTAATCAACTCATCGTCTTAAATAGAAATGACCACCAACGACCAACAACTGATCAATGCTATTTTGGCTGGCGATTCACAATCGTTTAGCACCTTGGTAGATCGTTATAAGGATTTGGTCTTCACTTTGGCCTTGCGCATGGTCAAGCACAGGGAAGAGGCTGAAGAGGTGTCCCAGGATACATTTATAAAGGCGTTTCGTTCTTTGAATAAGTTTAAAGGGGATTCCAAATTCTCGACATGGATCTATAGAATAGCATATAATACATGTCTGGACAGGTTGAAGAAACACAAGCGAGAACAAAATATAATTGCGATCGATGAGTATACAGAGCATCAAGTTAAAACATTGGACAATGCTTTAGATGCTCTTGAAAAGGCAGAGCGAAAACAAGCCATACAGAATTGTTTAGCATTGTTGCCAAGTGATGACAGTGCTTTATTGACCTTGTTTTACTTTGAAGAACTGTCATTGGAAGAAATAGCAAAAATTGTAGGACTAACTGCTAACAATGTTAAGGTGAAGCTTTATAGGAGTAGGAAAAAGTTAACCAGTATATTAAAAGAACGTTTAGAACCAGAAATAATCGAACATTATGAACGATAAGGCAAATAATCAAATTGAAAAACTTGCGGACAGACTTATGAAAGAATCTTCCTTAGAATCACCTTCGATGGATTTTACTTCACAGGTTATGGCCAAGGTAGATGCATTGGCAAAAAGTGATGTCAC
>JABDMQ010000190.1 GCA_013001365.1 Flavobacteriaceae bacterium | reverse complement strand
GAACTGGAAACACTTCGATAGATGTGATTGACACTACGGATCCAATAAGTATACCAGCGGGAGGGTTTAAAATTTATGGAAACCAAAGTTCCATTACTTTAGATACAGATGATGTTCTAAATAGTGATTCATTTACCATTTATCCGAATCCTGCGAATGATTCATTTCAAATAAATAAAAACATTCAATCGTTAAGAGTCTTCGGTATTACAGGTAAATTAATTACAGATTATAGAGATGATTTCAGGAAAGGAAAATCATTTGATGCGTCAAATCTTTTACCTGGAATTTATATTGTTGAAATAGAAAATGAATTAGGTCACAGAGCAACAGCTAAACTGGTTAAGAATTAGTAATATTTTATGCCATAATTAAAAAAGCTTCAATAAATGTTGAAGCTTTTTTTGTGCGGGCGGGGAGACTCGAACTCCCACACCTCGCGGCACTAGATCCTAAGTCTAGCGTGTCTACCAATTCCACCACGCCCGCAAAAGGACTGCAAATATAAAGAATAGTTTGAAAAATCAAACGATTGCCAGCGTAATTTTGTCAGCGCCTTTTTCGTACTTTTACGAGACTAAACCGTACCTATGAAAAACGTTCTGCCTTATATAAATGAGCATAAAGATCGCTTCTTGAACGAACTGATCGAGTTACTGAAAATTCCGTCAATAAGTGCTGATTCAGCATATAAGGAAAATGTCCTTGAAACGGCCAAAAAAATTAAGTCCAGTCTTGAGAATGCCGGATGCGATCACGTAGAAATATGCCACACGGAAGGATATCCTATTGTTTATGGCGAGAAAACAATTGACGCGGATTTACCTACAGTTTTAGTATATGGTCATTACGACGTACAACCTCCAGATCCAATGGAGCTATGGGACTCCCCTCCTTTTGAACCTAAGATCAAGAAAACCGAACTACATCCTGATGGTGCCATATTTGCAAGAGGGTCTTGTGATGACAAAGGCCAGATGTTCATGCACGTAAAGGCCATGGAATTCATGACAGCAACTGACCAGCTTCCCTGTAATGTGAAGTTCATGATCGAAGGTGAAGAAGAAATTGGAAGTAAAAGCCTTAGTGATTTCGTAAAGGAGAATCAAGAAAAATTGAAGAACGATGTAATCTTGATCTCTGATACTGGTATGATCGCGAATGATGTACCGTCCATAACAACTGGACTTCGTGGATTGAGTTATGTCGAAGTTGAAATCACAGGTCCAAATCGCGACTTACATTCGGGATTATATGGCGGAGCAGTAGCCAACCCAATAAATATACTGGCAAAGATGATCGCTTCATTGCATGATGAAAATAATCATATCACGATTCCTGGTTTCTATGACAATGTTGAGGAGCTATCTAACGAAGAAAGAGCTGAAATGGCGAAGGCACCTTTCTCGATAGAAGAGTATAAAAAATCTTTGGATATCGATGCTGTATATGGTGAGGATGGATTCTCAACTAACGAACGAAATTCCATAAGGCCAACTCTAGATGTCAATGGTATTTGGGGTGGATATACAGGTGAAGGTGCCAAAACAGTAATTGCAAGTAAGGCTTATGCGAAGATCTCCATGCGATTGGTACCTCATCAAGATTGGACAGAGATTACAGAATTGTTCTCAAAACATTTCAAAAGCATTGCACCTAAAGGTGTAACAGTAAAAGTGACACCGCATCATGGCGGGCAAGGCTATGTTACACCAATTGATAATAAGGGATACAGAGCTGCATCCAAGGCATATGAGCAGACATTTGGTAAAACACCGATTCCACAAAGAAGTGGCGGCAGTATTCCGATCGTGGCCCTATTTGAAGAAGAACTTAAAAGCAAGACCATCCTGATGGGATTCGGTTTGGATAGTGATGCCATTCATTCACCAAACGAACATTTTGGTATTTGGAACTATCTAAAAGGCATTGAGACCATACCATGGTTTTACAAGTATTTTACTGAAATGTCTCAATGAAGAACCAGCATTTAAGGCATCTAATTGAGCTTAATTTAGCTACGCTTTTCATTAGTACCTCTGGGGCATTAGGAAAATATATTGAGATGCCGACGCCTGTGATCATATGGTGGCGCTGTTTTCTGGCTGCTATCTTCTTATATGTTTTTTGCAAGTATCGAAAAACGAGCCTTAAAATTCAAACTAAAAAGGACGTAGCGCCGTTTGTGATCAGTTCATTATTCTTAGGAGCGCATTGGATAACATATTTCTATTCACTAAAATTATCGAATGTGGCAATTGGGATGCTGTCATTGTTCACATTCCCGATTATTACCGCGATACTTGAACCATTTTTTGTTAAAGTGAGATTTGACCGAATGCATATTGTTTTAGGTTTGATCGTTTTATTGGGCATTTACATATTGGCACCTGAATTCAGTATTGAGAGCGACCATGTCAAAGGCATTTTGTTAGGTATACTTTCAGCAATATGCTATTCGATCAGAACGCTCATCTTGAAACGGCATGTTGCAACATATAATGGTACCATCCTCATGTTCTATCAAGTTTTGATTCTCACAGTTGTCCTTCTTCCAACCTTATATTTCATGGGATCATCAGGAATTAAAACTCAATATCCATATGTTCTGTTATTGGCCTTGTTGACAACGGCGATCGGTCATACATTGTTCATAGGAAGTTTGAGATACTTTAAGGTAAGTACGGCAAGTATTATTGGTAGCATCCAGCCCATCTATGGAATAATCATAGCCTTTTTTTTCTTGGGAGAAATACCAACTTGGAACACTTTTTTTGGCGGATTGCTGATTATATCGACAGTAATAATCGAAAGTATTCGTTCTGAGCGAAAATCTATTCCTTGATGACCTTGATAACTCTTTGGCCTTTTTCGTTCTTGAGATTGATAAAATAAATGCCTTCAGGCAATTGAGAAACCTCCAATGAATTTTCCAGATTGACGATTGTTCTTTTCAGAAGGGTTTTTCCATTCATATCGGCAATTTCAAAATCCGTTTCTATAGCTTCTCTTAATTTAATATTAAGCATGTCCTTTACCGGATTAGGAAAAACACTTAACCCAATTGCCTCTAGATCGTCCAAAGAAAGCACATTGAATCCCGCCTTTGTTGCCATATAGCCCATCGCCAGTTTTACCATATCATGAAAATAGTCAAGATCTAAAGTCGACACGCGATCAGACGGTTGATGATAATCTTCGGTCTGGTCTCCATTAGACCAAGCTTCACCAAACAAAACAGCAGAAAATCCCTGATTCCAAAACCTAGAATGGTCGCTGGCTGCTGTACCAGGATTAACTACATTGACATTCAGGTCGATATCATTGTTTACCTTATAAGTATTCAAAATCGAGATTATCTCATCCTTCATGGCAATAGAATTTGCTATTGGCCTTACATCTATATCAAAATCGTTGTCTCCGTCACCATCGTGTGCCATCATGTCCATATTGAAGACTCCCAAGATATTGTCTCCATTCGTTGCAGCTTGTTGTGCATAATAATTCGAGCCTAATAAGCCGATTTCTTCTTGGTCCCATAGGGCATAGACAATTGTGCTATCTGTGTTGTATTGTGATAATATTCGCGCTATCTCAAGAACTGCTGCAGTCCCACTTACGTTGTCGTCGGCACAATAATCCGCGACAGCATCGTAATGCGCACAAATTATATATATATCGTTAGGATTCGTCTGCCCTATTTGTGTAGCAATGATATTCCTCCCTCCATTTACCCCAGGCGAATAATCCTGATCGTTAACAATAAGACCTGGTAAGGCATTGAACTTCTGAAGCAGGTAATCTGCAGCTATGTTATTGTCTGTATTACTGACACGATTCAAGATAGTAACGGTATTGCCATCGACAACTGTTGATACCTCACCACTTAGTTCATTTAATGTTTCAGAAAGTTTAATTACATCGACCTCATCGATGAGTTCGCTCACTGTCTGCGCAAAGGAACTAGATGATAATAAAAAGAAAATGAGTAGCAGACGTAACATATTTGGGCATTTAGATTCTTCAAAGTTAAGAATTTAATGAATTAGTTTGTCAATTTAGCATACTTATGGAAGTCAAAAAAACGTATAAGGCTTATCTTTTCTTAAAAATATTGTAACAAATCACATCACTTTGCGTTCTAATAGACATTCAATCAAAATCGAAGTAGTTATGCTAAAAAAATTCTTCCTCATCTGTTCTGGGTCAGATACGGATATCCTCGAGACCTGCTCCAACGGCGAACAGAACAAATTTGCAGGCGTTGGTGCGACCGTATTCTTTACGGCTGTAATGGCTTTTATTGCCTCTAGCTATGCACTTTATACAGTATTTGACAATATCATGGCTGCGATATTCTTTGGTTTTGTCTGGGGCCTCCTTATTTTTAATTTGGATAGGTTTATAGTGTCCACTATCAAGAAGCGAGGCAATGTCATTGATGAATTAATACAAGCAACACCGCGTATCCTGCTCGCCGTTATCATTGCCGTTGTAATTTCTAAACCTTTAGAGCTAAAAATCTTTCAAAAGGAAATCGACCAAGTCCTGTTAGAGCAAAAAAATGATTTGACCCTCGCCAATAAGGACCAAATTGCATTGCAATACACTCCAAAGGTAGAAGCGATCAAAAACGACATTTCATCACTTCAGGAAGAAATAGATACGAAAGAAGCGGAAGTAAATGCGCTTTATGATGTTTACATTGGGGAAGCAGAAGGTACTTCTGGGACTGAACTTTTAGGCAAGGGTCCTGTTTACAAAGAAAAACGGGAGAAGCATGATGCAGCTCTCGCAGAATTGCAACAACTCAAATCAGACAACAAAGCCAAAATTTCCAATGCTGAAAACCAGATTGTTTCACTACAAGACGAGTATGCCAATCAAGTAACTACTACTCAGCCAATTATAGATGGATTTGATGGTTTAATGGCCCGTGTTAATGCCTTGGGTGAATTACCTTGGCTGCCATCTTTTTTCATATTCCTTTTGTTCTTGGCAATTGAGACTTCACCAATATTCGCAAAATTGCTATCGCCGAAAGGAGAGTACGATTATAAATTGGAAGATGCAGAAACCGCGGTCAAGACCTGGGTAGAACAGAAGGTGAATGAGCGCAAAATGCTCCTCAGTACTGATATGTCATTGAATAATCGCATATACAATGATATAGCCGAAGAAGACGAGCTTTACCAATATAAGCGTAAGCGCGCTCGTGAGTTAATGCAGTTGCAGGCAGATGCATTTTTCAAGCATCAGAAAAACGCACTCTGAATGCTGTTCAGTCGTTACTAGTTAGGCAGCTGATTCAACAGCCCTGAAATGCTCATGCAATTCCTTGGACCCCAATCCAACAATAAAGAATTTAGATTGATTCTCTAAAGATTGTGCATACAATTTCACTAAAGCATTTACACCGACTCGGTCTATGCTATCCAATTCTTCAATGTTGATGGTAACTTCATCAGCAGTTCTAATAACTTCTTTGAAGTACGTCGAGAAAGTGTCTACATTGGCCTTGTTCAGTTCCCCTTTTACCTGGTAACAATCCTGTAGGTCGATAATTTGTAATCCCATTGTAAAATGATTTAAATTGTTAGGTGCTATTAATCATCTTACTTGCCTAAATATCGCATAATATATTTAATGATAACATATTTTTCGATATACGACTTATACATTAGACTAAAAGCCTTGATTATGCATTTATCGGATTAATTGGAATTTGGCATAACGATTTATTACTAAAAAGATCCTTATGAAGGATTAAACTTCTTATCAATCCAATTATTAATTACTTTTAACATGGCCATTAAAGCTATGTCAAATACCAATTCATCATTAACACTAACAACAGACCAAGCGGTAAGAATCTTCAAAAAGGTTTATGGCCAAAAATGCACCGCGTCTAGACTTCCCGGTGAATTGGACCTTAACTTCAGGATTACGACCAATAAGGGTGAGAATTTCATATTAAAGATATCCAGGCCTGAAGAGAATGAAAACTATCTGGATTACCAGCAACAACTTCTATTGCACATTGCAGGTAAGGATTCCCATCTCATAACACCTAGGGTAATTCTTGATAATAAAAACCGTGCTGTTTCTAAAGTTGAATATCAGGGTAATATTTTTTTTATACGTCTCCTTACATGGGTTCCTGGTAGGTTATGGAGTTCGGTAAATCCCAGAAGTAAAGACTTGCGACATAGCTTAGGAAAACAATGTGGCGCGCTAACAGATACAATTATGGATTTTGACCATCATGAGGCAAATCGCATATTCGACTGGGATGTGGCCCAGTCATTATGGACCAAGGATCATCTTGATTTATTCTCAGAAAACGAAAAATCCATACTGTCTCATTTTCAATCTCGTTTTGAAGAATCTCTAATAGCCTATTCAAAACTTCGCAAAGGTATTGTCCATAATGATGCCAATGACAATAACATTCTCGTAACCGAAAATCTACAAGAGCCTGAAGTCTTTGGATTGATAGATTTTGGAGACGCTATTTGCACTCAGGTGATTAATGATGTAGCCATTGCCTGTGCCTATGGCATCATGGAATTCGAAGATCCATTGGATGCGGCCTTGCCAATTGTAAAAGGGTATCATGAATCCTTCCCTCTTCATGAAGATGACTTAATACATCTATATGATTGCATTGCAATGCGACTTGTGATATCCGTTACCAAATCCGCTTTCAATAAAATAGATAATCCTGATAATGACTATTTAACTATAAGCGAAAAGCCAGCATGGCAACTATTAAGGCAATGGAAGGATATCAATCCTGATTTCGCCTATTATAGTTTTAGGGAGGCATGTGGCTATGTTACGCATCCAGACCAGAAGCGTTTTGAGGATTGGGCCAATAAGCATCAATTTCAACTCACAGACCTGTTTCCAACTATCCGAAGGAATCAGGCTCATGCTCTGGATTTGAGTGTCTCAAGTACATGGATCGGTCATCAGGAAGACTTTAATGATCTTGAACTTTTCCAGTTCAAGATCAACAAATTGCAGAAAGAAGTTCCTGATAAAATTCTGGCAGGTGGATATCTAGAACCAAGACCATTATACACCTCTTCATCTTATGACAAAATTGGAAATAGTGGAAAAGAAAGTCGTAGTATCCATTTAGGATTGGATTTCTGGTTACCAGCCAAAACACGAGTGCATGCTTTGTTTAAAGGGGAGGTTATAACTGCCGTTAACGATAAAGGTGACAAGGAATATGGTGGTTTGGTCATTCTTAAACATAAAGTCAAGAACCTGGAGTTCTTCACCCTATATGGCCATTTAAGTGTTGTCAGTGCATTAAAGCTTAAGATTGGTGACATAATTAACAAGGGGGAAATAATAGCTGAATTAGGAGATCAAACAGAAAATGGAAATTGGGCGCCTCATCTGCATTTTCAGGTCATGCTTTCCATG
>JABDMQ010000177.1 GCA_013001365.1 Flavobacteriaceae bacterium | reverse complement strand
AGCTAAAGGTGAATGTTAGACACGGGGAGTTAAAATTCGCTAATGTCGTCTATGACCTTAAAGCCGACCTATCACATAGTAAATTCGTAGCAATTGGCGTTGATGGAAGTTCTACTTCCATCGATGCTTCCTACACGGTTGTTATAGTTGATGATTGGAACGAAGGAGAATTGAAACTTAATTATGTAGAAGTAGCGGAATTGGCCAGCGTTGAAACTTTGATTCTAACAGCTAACTCTTCAAATATTCATATTGAAGACCTAAAGAGCGACGCATTGATCGATGGTAGTTTTGGTAAGCTTTCGGTCAAGAGTATTGACGATTTGTTTAACAGTCTTAATGTAATTTTAGAGAATAGTGATGCGGTCATTAATTTGCCAAATACAGATTACGATCTTTTGTTCAATGGCAACCGTTCAAAATTCAATAATGAAAGTACGACCAAGAAGTTAATAAAGAACTATCCAGAAGGCGGTAGTAGTGACAGGACAATTGTTGTAAACGCGAAATACAGTAATGTGGTTATGCAGTAATTTTATTCTTGTAAGTAAAGGTCCCCGAATATTCCTGCATCAATCCATCCTCGATTCTTATCTTCGCCTTCCACTATTTCCGATCCAATAAAATTCTCACGTTGTTTGCTATTGTCGTTATCGCAATAAGCCAAGGCAAATCCAATGGTTTCTCCAGCATTTAATTCTCTTGGGATGTTGTTGCCTCCATCAGTAAAGGAATCATCAAATAACTTTATAGATAATTCCCATTGTGAAATATTTCCTTCAGTTCTTCGTTTGCTGATAACATGATCATTGTACAAATGAGGGTTTTTGTCTTGCCCTAGATCAACAACATTTCCATCAATGGCAACATGATAGGCAAAGGCATTATGATTGTATTGATGCTCGCCATGAGAGTTGTCTTCATCCACGAACACTTCCACGCAATCGTCGTCCCACCAAAGGGTTAATGGGTCCTCGTTTTGATCGAACAGCACATCATCGGTAATTTCTACTAGAAGATATAATGCGTCTTCATTCCAACTCAGTTTATAACGTCCTCGAAAATCTTCTGAAGAAGGTGGATCACCTAACCAAACTTGATCTAAAGCAAGCCATTCGTTATCATCCCAACATGTATCATTGGCAATACCATCAATACTTGGTGGTATGGAGGCTTTTTTAACAATTGTTCCTGTAATTTGGTCGTTTTTGCAGCCTAATGCAACCACCAATGCGAGAAGAAAGAATACGTTCGATTTCATTCTTTAAAAGTAATAATTAAATTGGTTAAGGAGCTGGTACAATTATTAAAGTTGATTCTTTAAAAGTGTACTTTTGCATATAAATATTCCTTAAATGAATTCAAGAAAAGACCAATTAAAGGCTATTGATCGACTGCTGACAATTATGGACGAACTTCGCGAACAATGTCCTTGGGATAAAAAACAAACATTTGAGTCATTGAGGCACCTAACGATCGAAGAAACCTATGAATTAGGAGATGCCATTTTGGATAATGACCTTCAAGAGGTAAAGAAAGAACTTGGGGACCTTCTTTTGCATATCGTATTCTATGCCAGAATTGGAAGTGAAACAAGAGATTTTGACATTGCTGATGTAGCAAACGATATCTGTGAAAAACTCATTTCGCGTCATCCTCATATTTATGGTGATATAGAGGTACAGGACGAAGAAGAGGTTAAGCGTAATTGGGAAAACCTGAAGCTCAAGGAAGGCAAGAAGAGTGTGCTCGAAGGAGTACCAAAAAGCTTGCCTGCTCTGGTTAAAGCAAATAGGATACAAGATAAGGTTGCTGGTGTTGGATTTGATTGGGAAGAACCAGGACAAGTTTGGGAGAAGCTTCAGGAAGAATTGAAGGAATTCCAGGACGAAGTAAAAGGAAATGATAAGCGGGCAATGGAAAATGAATTCGGAGACGTACTTTTTTCTATGATAAATTATGCCCGATTCTTGAATATTGACCCAGAAAATGCCTTGGAAAGAACCAATAAGAAATTCACGAAACGCTTTAAATATCTAGAAGAAAAAGCCAGATCACTAGGAAAATCACTTAAAGACATGTCTTTGGAAGAAATGGATGTTTATTGGGCCGAGGCGAAAAAAAGTCGATAATTTAAACTTTTAAACATCCAAACTTGTAGGATTAAACGTATATATAACAGATGCACGAAAAAGGACTTTTCTGTCTTGTGCGTTTAATTAATAAAGGGACTCTTGGTCAAAAGTAGGTATTTGATCAAGTTTTAAGCAGTTTTAGTTAGTTTAGTTAGGGTCAAAATCCTACTTACAGAAGACATAGTTACATATTCATAAGCATACAAACTATAAATTCTTTTTTTCTGTAAGTAGGGTTTGATATTTAATAAAGCGTTTTTATTCGTTTTAATTTATCTTTCCACAGCTTTAGATTTTCTTTTTGATTCTTAATGTTGTCGTGTACTTCCTTGACTACTGGATTATCTTCTTTGACATTGGAAAAAAACTGCAGATTGTTTTCTAATTGATTGATCTCCGAATTTATCTCGTCTATCTTCTTGCGAATATAAGATCTCTCATGGTCTAGGTGTTTTGAGTTTTCATGGCTAGATAAAGTCTCAAGTTTGTTTTCGAATTTAATGAGTTCAATATCATTCTTGTTCATATCAAGTTTGCCGTAGGCCGAATCAATTGCTTTTTGGAATTTACTTTCAATGAATCGCTTGTGGTAAGGAACGCGACCGGTTTTCTTCCATTCTTCACTATAAGACTTTATTAATTCAATATCTTCCTTTTGCTTACCAGATAATTTGATGCCTTTCAGTTTTTCCAATAATGCATTCTTTTTTTCAAGAGCTTCGTTTTCCTCTTTATTAGCTTCTTTCTTATTGGCATGAAACTTGTCGAAATAATGATTGCATGCGCCTTTGAATTGTTTCCATATCCGATCGCTGTCCTTTCGTGGTACATGACCAATGGATTTCCAATCACTCTGGATTTTCTTCATGAGCGGTGTAACGGTCTTGAAATCTTCACTGTCCTTGTTTTCTTCAGCAATCTTGATCAGTTCAAGTTTTTTCTTTAAATTTTCGAATTGATCCTTTTTCAAGCCTTTATAAAACGAATTCTTCTTTCTATTGAAACTTCTAACGGATTCCTTGAATTTCTTCCAAGTGGCTTCATTGACTTTTACAGGTACTTTACCAGCTTGAAAGAATTCTTCCCTTAAGGCTTCTACGATCTTAATTTTCTTTTGCCAAGCACTATGATTATTGGACTCATCCTCAGCAACCAGGTCAATTTTATTGATGATGTCGTTTTTCTTAATGAGGTTTTGCTCATAGATTTTGTCAAGGTTCGCAAAATACTCCTGACGATTTTCGTGTATTTTTTTAGTTGCAGAGCTAAATCGTTCCCAGATCTCTTCTCTATGTTCTTTAGCAACAGGCCCGAGTTCTTCCTTCCACATTTTATGTAATGCTTGTAACTCCCTGAAAGCCCTATTGCTGTTTTCTTCCTTGGCAAGTTCTTCTGCCTGCTCGATTATTTTCAGCTTAAGTTCAAGATTATGTTTGAAATCAAGGTCTCTCAGATCACGATTCAAATGAAGGAAATCGTAGAAATTCTCAACATGATGATGGTAATTGTTCCAAACATCGCGATAGTCGTTTCGTGGAATCGGACCAGCGTTTCTCCAGCTTTCCTGAAGCTCCTTAAAATGCTTATAAGTGGAATTTATGCTCTCTTCAACATTCAATAATCCTTTTATTTCTTCAATTATGGAAAGTCGATTCTTGAGATTTTCTTTTAGATTTTGCTCAATGTCCTTGTAATGAGCTGTGCGTTTATTTCGAAACTCTTTATAAATATCATTGAATCTTTTCTTTAAAGGGCTTGAGTAATAAAAATCCACTTCATTTCCGCCATCAGCAATGAATTCTTCTTTCTTTTCCTCGAGAAAATGATTGAATTTTTTACCGAATTCTTTCTTTATTTGGTCGACATGCGATTTAATTGCTTGCACTTTTTCGTGCTTCACCAGACGATTGAATTCACTGATAATGTCTTCCATTGACATCGCCTCGTAATCTTTAAGCTCAATGCGATGTCTCTCCTTTACACCATCGTCTTCGCCTTCTTCAGCATTCGATTCTTCAATTTCATTAACGACATCCTCATCTTTTTCGGTAGAATCTACTGATTCTGTCGCGTCTATTTCTTCGGAAGATTTGGTTTTATCTTCCGCGATAGTATTCTCTTCTTTCGGTATTGGCTTTTCTATGGTTCCTTCTGCTTCCTGCAGGTTATCTTTCTCAATCATCATTAAATCGGATTGGTTCTTATTCTACATAAAGATAAGAACAACTCAGTCAAATAAAAAATGAACCTTGATTCGGTGGTGAAGGTCAGGTAATGCTCAGTTCCAAATATCCCAGGACCTTTCTGCTTGGAGATGTAGCATCCTAAGTCCATTGCATGTTACTGCACCATGTTCACGACCACGTTTCAGGAATTCAGTTTCTTCAGGATTATAGATCAGGTCATACAGTATATGTTCAGAGGTCAAGTGGTCATAAGGTATATTAGGGCATTGAGAAATATTTGGAAATGTGCCTTTTGGTGTACAATTAACAATTATAGAGTACTTTTTCATGACCTTCTTTGTGAGGTCAGTGTAATTGATTTCATTGACCTTTTTAGGGCTACGTGAAACAAATATCAATTCAATATCTAACAATTCTAATGCATAGGCAATGCCTTTGGCTGCTCCTCCAGTGCCTAAGATCAAGGCCTTTTTATGGTAAGGTTTTAAATAAGGCTCTAAGGATTTCTTGAAGCCGTAGTAATCTGTATTATAACCGATTAACTTGCCTTTTTTTGATATCTTAATCGTATTGACGGCGCCTATTTTCTTGGCGTGTTTCTTGATTTTATCAAGATAAGGGATAATCGCCTCTTTGTATGGAATGGTTACGTTCAATCCTCTCAATCCTTCAGTTTCTTTTATAGCCTTTGGAAATTGAGAAATATCACTCAGGTCGAAGTTATCGTAAGAACAATTTTTTATGTCTTCGTTCTTGAACTTCTCAGCGAAATAAGTCTTTGAGAAGGAATACGAAATGTTCTTGCCAATGAGCCCAAATCTATGCATAATCATCATTTGAATTCCTCCCATACCAATCCAATAGCAAGACAATGCAAACACCAATAACTATGAAGACAATTGCAATGTAAGTTTCTGAGTTTAGCTCTGGTATGAATCGTTTATAATTTTCAATGACCTTACCACCAACCGAATCCAAAAGAAACGACCCATCCTCAGTGGTCTTGTAAATGGTTTTTTTCCATGGCCAGACCATTCCTAAAGACCCGATGATGAATCCCGTAAGAACTGAAAGCGTAGTATTCTTGAAATGATGAAGCACGTAATTGAGGATATGCGAAAAGGTTACCAATCCTGCTAGTGAACCCAAAGTAAAGACACTCAAGACCTTTAGCATTCTTATTCTTATTGGGTTTTCAATAAAACTGAAATCACCAGAGAAAATTTCATAGAAAGTATCGAAAAGAGAATTGACCGAATCAATCAATAGCAATACATAATTACCTAACAGGATCAATATGAAGGAACCCGAGAAGCCTGGAAGTGTCATTCCTGAAACACTTATAATACCACAAAAGAACACAAACCACAGATTGTCATTTTCGGTTGCAGGATCCAGGAAACTTATCCCAATGCCTATTGCAATCCCCATAAGCAGGGCAACATACATCCTGAGATTCCAGACCTTAAAATCCTTACTGATGTAATAGATCGAACCAATGATCATCCCGAAAAAAACACTCCACACATTTAACTCGTAAAATTCTATCAAGAAATCAAGAATTTTGGAAACGCTAAAATAACTGACGACCATACCGAAAATAAGCAGGCCAAGGAAATTACCGTTTACATATCTATTGAAACTCTTGAATCGGCCATTTATCAATAATTTAAAGGCCTTTCCATTGAATCGTTGTAATGAGAAAATGAATTCTTCGTAGAAACCAGCAACAAAAGCTACAACACCTCCCGATACACCCGGTACTTTATTGGCGGCACCCATTGCCAGCCCTTTAAGCACAAGGAAAAATTTATCAATAAAAGTTCTTTCTTTACGCACTGGTCTTTTGATTAACTGCCAATCTTTCGAGTAAGAAGATAGTTAAAAATCCTAAGATTGCAAGAGCTGCGGCCCATGCCATTTGCGGGTTTTCTTGATAAGAAAAAGGAGAGATGCTTTCTTGTAATAATGGTACTTCCTCGCCTTTAGAATTGACCCTAGTTGAGAGCGTTACTTTCCATGGCCAAATCTTGTTCAAGGAACCTAAAATGAACCCTGTAAGTGTTGCCAAGGTAAGATTCTTGTAATTCGCGAATAGCCATTTTAAAAGCTTGCTAAAGGAGAGCAATCCAATTATGGCACCTAAACCAATGACGCCAATGGTCTTAAGGTCCCTATTGTTCAATGCTTCAAGGACAGGCTGATAAGCACCTAGAAGCACAAGGATGAAAGCGCCAGAGATTCCAGGGAGTATCATAGCACAGATTGCTAAAGCACCAGCAAGGAACAAGAACCAAATGGATTCATTCGTTCCCATGACAGGAAGAGAAGAAATGTAATAAGCAACTACAGCTCCTAAAATGAACAAGGAAATCGTACCTAAGTTCCATTTTGTGATCTGCTTGCCTACAAAGAATATGCTTGCGACTACCAGACCGAAGAAGAAAGACCATAAAAAGATCGGTTTATGCTCCAGTAGCCATCCCATGAGTTTGGCCAATGATAAAACACTCATTCCAATGCCAATGAACAAAGCCAACAGGAAATTACCGTTTAGTTGTTTCCAAGCGGGCTTGAATCCTTCTTGTCGTAATGTTGTTAAAATTGAAAGATTAATATTGCCAATTGAGGTAATCAGCTCTTCATAAATACCAGAAATGAAGGCTATAGTTCCACCAGAAACACCTGGAACAACATCGGCAGCACCCATTGCAATTCCTTTTAAGGTGATGATGAGGTAATCGATTAAACGTCTGTGCATACCTAGATTTTAAGGAAATCCAAAGGTATCATTTTTAGTTGGATGCCCTGTAATGATCCGCGAATATCTGTTTTACTGAAGGCTTATTGATTATTTTTGGGAATAGCTCCTCAAGAATGATTTTGAATTCTTGATCTAAGTTCAGGCCATTCTTTAAATGATACTGACCTTCATTGCTTCTATTTATTGTATAATAAAGTCCAGATAACCTGAATTCGATCTCGGCATTCTCAGGGTAGAACTCTCCTGCCTGTATCAGATTGTTTATGGCACCTTCAAATTCTCCTATTTTTAATAATACGTCTGCACGAGCAAGCCAGGTCTCCAGCTCATAATTGCCATATTCCAAGGCTTTTTTGAAACCATGCGACGCTTCTTCATAGAATTTTAAACGCTGGTTGATCTGTGCATATAATTTCCAATACACTACATTCTCACTATCGATATTTATGGCCTTGTTGATGTAGTAAAGCGCTTTCTGGTAGTTCTGTTTCTTATTGTAGAAGTTGGTGATGGAAATCCATCCTTTATCCAGAAGTGGATCTTCATGTACGGTCTTGTAATAATATTGAACTGCAAGGTCATCCGCTCCAAGTTTTTCATGACAGTGTCCTATACGAAGTAAGGCGAACGAGGTTGGTTCTTCGAGAGTCATCGTGAACGAATAGTGCTCTATAGCTTCATTGTATAGCCCTAGTTTTTCCAAAACCTTGCCTTTTTCAAGATAGGCACCAATGAATTGGTCGTCTGATATTATGGCAAACTCGAAAGAAGACAGTGCTTTTTCATATTCCTTAAGGGCGAAATACTGCTTGCCTAATTGATGCCATGCGACCTCACAATATGGATTCTTGTCCAAAAAAACATTCAAATACTCAATGGCCTCGACATTCTGGTCCAGAAAATCAAAGCAATAAATTATGTTATATAGAGAAGAATAATCTTGATTGTCGACTTCAAGACATTTCATGAAATACGTTTTCGCATCTTCAAATTGATCAAGGAACAGGTACTCCATTCCAATTAGCGAATAAAGATCAGCAACATCCTCAGTCAAGTCCAATGCCTTGAGCAATACCTCTATAGCTTCAATATGTAAATCCTTTTTAGAGTAGATATTCGCTTTCTGGATAAAAATCTCTTCATTGAAAGGGTCTATATGGAATAATTCATCAAGCAAGACTTCAGCTTTGTCCAATTTGTCTTCAAAAACATAGATCTCAACTTTAAAAAGCATAAGATTAATGCAACCAGGATGTTGTTCAAGGCCTAATTTAATGGCTTTTTTAGCTAAGGCAATCTTGCCTGAATTAAGATAGTGATGAATGATGTTTTCAAATTCTGTGGAATCAAAAAACAAGACATTATTGGTCTTGAGCATTGATTCGAATCGAGTAAGGGAAAAATTTTCGTTTTCGTCTTCGTGACTAAACTCCATAAGCACATTAGTTGGTCTTCGGGAAATAAATGTACTGTTCTTATGCCTTTAATTCGGGTAGCATTTTTATTTGTTTTTAACAAAGTAATTAACAGGAGTTCAATGATTTCGGCTAGGGCAGAAGAATAATGGGAATTATCGAGTCAACTAACTTCTTGATATTAAATCACTTTACTGAGGACATCTTTAAGGATGCTACAACCCTTTACGATTTCATCATCGGATATAGTCAAGGGAGGGGTGATCCGAATGGCTCTTGGTTCAAAGAGCAACCAAAACAAGATGAGACCTTCATCTTGACATTTTAGAATGACCTTGTTCGTAAGATCAGGTGAATCCGTTATAACAGCAAGCATGAGCCCCTTGCCTCTTATCTCCTTTATTTTTGGATGCTGAAGGTGTTCCCTGAACAACCGTTCTTTTCTTAGTGATTCCTGTATGAGGTCGGATTCAATGATTTCCTTTAATGTGGCCAAGGCTGAAGCAGCAATTACTGGATGTCCACCAAAAGTTGTGATATGACCTAATTTAGGATTGGACTTTAACGAATCCATTAGCTCCTTTGACGTTGTAAATGCACCAATTGGCATGCCACCACCTAAGCCTTTTCCTGTAACAACAATATCCGGAGTACAATCATAATTTTCGAAGCCAAAAAGCTTTCCTGTTCTCCCAAAACCAGGTTGAATTTCATCTAGGATCAATAAAGCTCCAACCGCGCTACATCGCTCTTGCACCTTTTGCAGGTAACCGTTAACAGGCTCAATAAAACCAGCACCTCCCTGTATTGTTTCCAACATAACAGCAGCAGTTTTATCTGTGATATATTCTAGATGAGATTCATCATTGAAATCAATAAAACGTACATTGGGGATCAATGGTCTAAATGGCTGTTTTCGTTCTTCGTAACCCATAACGCTCAATGCACCCATAGTGTTACCATGATAGGCATGGTTTGCAGCAATGATCTCACTTCTCCCTGTATATCTCCTAGCTAATTTCAATGCACCTTCAATAGCTTCTGTCCCAGAATTGGTCAGATAGGTCGATTCTAAGGGTTCCGGAAGTTGAGATGCCAAAAGTTTACATAGTTCAACAGCAGGTTGTTGGATATATTCACCATACACCATGACATGAAGGTATTTATCAATCTGGTCCTTAATAGCTTGTATAACTTTTGGGTGTCGATGGCCAAGAGGACAGGCTGAAACGCCAGCAACAAAATCGAGATATGCCTTGCCGTTGGTATCATGGATATAGGATCCTTCAGCATGGCTTATTTCCATTGCTAAAGGGTGAGTTGTAGTTTGTGCTTGATATTTTAGGAATTCAGAAATCATCAATTCTGTTTCTTCAGTACCTTTAATTTAGGGATTCCTATTGGGTTTCTTGGATCTTTTTTCTTCTTTCTCTTAGGGATGTTTCTAGATGCTTTATCAGATTTATTGGTCTTGGATGCATCGTCCACACGTTTCATCATGGCATCATCAAAGAAACCTTCATCAGGTATAGGTGCCTCCAAGCCTTTAATGACTGGCAGCACAAGCGGTGGGTCATCCTTGAAAAGGTCTTCTACACTAAGAGGTCGTTCATCTTCACGCCAATCAAACCCTCGTAACAGTCGTACGTTCTTAGGGAATTGTGAAAGTGGGAAGATATTCCCATCGGTTTGCTTTAGTTTAGTTATTTCTGTTATGACTTGGTCTGCTATCTTTATATTGATACTGCCAGACTTTGATTTATCGATACCAATGAGTTCGTTTTTGTCGTTCCTGGAAAAATAGATGACCTCTGCATTCTTGATAATGTCGACATTATAAAGTTCGTTGTCCTTAAATAAACCGATGAGTTTCTGACCTGCTATTTGATTATACCCTTCATCCAAGGTATCCCTACTTATAAGGAATGCATTATTGAAAACTATCAGTGAATCCAGTTTTTCCGTTTCAGGATTGGAAATCATGTGAATCGTATCGCCTGTCATCTGATTGCCTAAATTCCATAAGATGGGCTTTCTTGAAACTGCAAAAGCGTCACCTTTATTTAAGCGTGCCAAATTAATCAAGCGAGTCAAGCCAGTTTTATGGTCAGCATGAATGGAATCGGCCTTGCCACTCATATCCGATTTGAACATTCTCACATTGTAATATCCTCGAGTTATCCTATGATCTTCTTTGCCTGTAACCATCAAGGTATCGCCATGAATATATATAGAATCCTTTTCTTGTACACTTATGGCCAATGCTCTTTTGGTTATGAAAACGGAATCCTTCTCCCTGAACACTTCAGCATAATGCCCTTTGACAATGCTTTTGTTTATGGTATCGGTTACTTTGATATTGTTAGTCGCCGAAGCGAAGCTGCGATTTCGGTCAAAATACATGCTGTCTCCTTCGAACACACGATTCTCATAATCTATTTTTGAGTTCTTGAGAAAATAGCCAGTATCATTATTGGTGTCGTAAAACCCTCTTTCGCAATATATGGTGCTAGTTTCACCTGTTATTGTCGTTGGTCCATATAGATAGGCATGACCTGATGTGGAATAGAAATCCAATTGATCGGATTCAATGGTGTAATCGGGATTGACAAGAACCACCTCTTCCACGAATTGATATTTCTTGCTATCCATATAGTAACGACCTATCTGGCTGGTAATCGTTCCTGAAGTATCTCGAACCACTTTGCCGCGACTTTGATAAAAAGCTTGTTGCTTCACACGGTCGAAGTATAGAGTGTCGGTCGTTAATGTTGAATTCGGTTCTTTCAATATGACATCGCCACTTGCAAAAGCAAGTTTGGTGCGTCCGCTGTATTCAACATATTTACTGTTCATGTTGATGGTGTCGCCTTGCATCATCTTCACATTTCCAAAGGCCTCGATGAAATCTTCTTTTCCATAATGAATGGCCTTGTCCGCCCACATATTTATGCCTTCATGGATTATATGTATTTGCTGGGATTCGTCTCGGATCAAGACGGTTGCTCCTGGGTATTTTTCTTCATCCTTGTCCAGGAATCCTGAATACTCGATCTGGATGCGTTTTCTCTGAGAGTAGGCATCTGGTGCCGTAAAAAAGCCCAGAAGGATAAGGATAATTATGACCGGGAATAGCTTCAAATGAAAGAATTTGTGTTAAAAATAACGATATTAGGTTTTACTGATTGTGTATTGTGATTTTTTTAATACAAAAGGCCTGCCACAAGCCAAATATCAGCATCGTTTTTTTATGACGATTACCTGAAAATGGTTTGCTTCCTGTCTGGTCCAACCGAAACGATCTTGATAGGAATGCCCAGCTCTTTTTCCAGGAATGCGATATAATCATTCAATTCCTTTGGCAATTCAGATTCATCGGTCATTTTGGTAAGGTCTTCTTTCCAACCTTTGAATTCAGTATAAATTGGAGAGATGTTATCTTCTTCGATATTATACGGCAAGTGCCATATTGTTTCCCCTTTGTATTTATATGCCGTACATACTTTCAAGGTCTTGAATCCTGATAGAACATCCCCTTTCATCATCATGAGTTGGGTGACACCATTCACTTGACAGGCATATTTCAGTGCGACAAGGTCCAACCATCCGCATCGCCTAGGACGACCTGTTGTGGCACCAAATTCATGACCTACACGTCCCATGGTTTCCCCATCTTCATCAAATAGTTCTGTAGGGAAGGGGCCGGATCCAACTCTTGTTGTATAGGCCTTGAAAATTCCGTACACCTCGCCCACTTTGTTTGGTGCAATGCCCAAGCCAGTACATGCTCCTGCTGCTGTGGTATTGCTTGATGTTACATATGGATACGTTCCAAAATCAATATCGAGCAATGAGCCTTGAGCACCTTCAGCTAATATAGATTGACCTGATTTAATGGCTTGGAACACATATTCTTCAGAATCGATAAAGGTCAATGATTTCAATACCTCTATAGCCTCGAAAAAATCCTTTTCAAGATCTTCAAGGTCGTATTGAATATCGACATCGTAAAAATCGATCATTGCTTGGTGCTTGTTTGCCAGCGCTCGGTATTTCTTTTTCCAATCGGCAAGTTCTATATCGCCTACGCGAATACCATTTCGTCCGGTCTTGTCCATGTACGTTGGACCAATTCCTTTTAGGGTCGAGCCGATCTTTGCCTTGCCTTTAGATGCCTCTGAGGCAGCATCTAATAAGCGATGTGTTGGTAGGATCAAGTGTGCTTTTCGCGATATCAATAGTACCTTTCTGTAATTTACATCTTGCTCCTCTAACTTATCTAATTCCTTCTTGAAGATAACAGGATCGATGACGACACCATTACCAACCACATTCATGGCATCTTCATGGAATATCCCGGAAGGAATCGTGTGCAATACATGTTTTTTTCCATTGAATACCAAAGTGTGCCCAGCATTTGGCCCTCCTTGGAATCTTGCAATGATATCGTATTTTGAGGTGAGAACATCAACGATTTTTCCTTTGCCTTCGTCGCCCCATTGTAAACCTAGTAGTAAATCTACCGCCATAAAAAAGTTAGTTAGTTGTTTTTCTTGTTTCCGTAAAAGTAGAGTGAGTGATTATGGATTTCGATATCAAAGACATCTTCTATGGTCTTCTTGATGGATTGGATCCTTGGATCGCAAAACTCAATGACCTCACCTGTATCGGTTAGGATAACATGGTCATGTTGTTTATCGAAATAAGATTTTTCGTAGTGAGCTTGATTCTTCCCGAATTGGTGTTTACGAACTAACGCACAGTCCAATAATAATTCTATGGTGTTGTAGAGAGTAGCCCTGCTCACTCGATATTTCTTGTCCTTCATGGTGATGTACAAGGATTCTATATCGAAATGTTCATCACTATCGTATATTTCTTGAAGAATTGCAAAGCGCTCCGGAGTTTTCCTGTGACCATTGTCTTCGAGGAATTTAGTAAAGACATTCTTTACTATTTCCTGATTGGTCTTATCGGTTTTCACACTCATAATCTCAGGCCAAATTTAAGGATTTTTAAGCTCTGGATACCTTCTCGATACCATTAATTTTTTTCAGGTTATTCATCAATTTATTAACAAGTGTCTTGTTCTTGACCACGACCGTGATCTTACCAGAAAAAATACCACCATCAGTCTCAAAACTTATGTTCTTGATATTGACATGCATATTGCCCGAGATGACCTTTGTTACCTCATTCACAAGTCCTAAATTATCGATTCCTGATAATTTAATGACCACTGTAAATTCTTCCTGACTTGAATCTATCCATTTTGCAGGCATGATCCTATAGGCATAATTGGATTGAAGGCTTAGCGCATTAGGACAATTCTTCTTATGGACTTTTATACCTTCATTAACGGTCAAGAAACCAAAAACCGGGTCACCTGGAATGGGATTGCAGCAATTGGTGAATTTATAGTCCAGTTTTTCTTCTTCCTTGCCAAATACAAGAAGATCGTATTTTGCAGTGATCTCATCTTTATTAACGTCTTGAGATACATTTGGTTTTCGTATCTTACTCTTGATGAAACTCATCAAGACATTGCTTCTTGATGATGCAAAATCCTTGAGCATTTTATTGTCGATAGTGCCAATGGCTGCTCGATAAAAAAGGTCTAAACTTGTTCGCAGCTTAAAATAGTTGACCATTTCGTTAATTGCCTTTTCATCAAGAGTGATCTTAAGCTGCTTTAGTTTTCTTCGTAGCAATTCCTTACCATCTTCTGCAATGATCTTCTTGTCTTCTTTAAGAGCCGATTTGATCTTGCTTCTTGCTCTTGCTGTCGTCGCATAATCCAACCAATTGGAATTTGGCTTGGCACTTTCAGAAGTCATGATGTCAACCTGGTCACCACTTTTAAGCACGTGGCTAAGTGGTACTAATTTACCATTTACCTTGGCACCTCGGGTCTTCATTCCGACCTCGGTATGGATGCTAAAGGCAAAATCTAAAGGCGTTGCCCCTTTTGGCAGTGATTTCAAGTCGCCTCTGGGTGTAAAAACATAGATTTCCTTGGAGTAAAGATTCAATTTGAATTGCTCAACAAAATCAACGGCATTAGCATCAGGATTTTCAAGGGCCTCTTGTAGCCTATTGATCCAAGTTTCCAGAGCATCTTCACCTGTGTCTCCTTCCTTGTATTTGTAATGCGCTGCATATCCTTTTTCAGCGATTTCATTCATACGTTCACTCCTGATCTGTACTTCAACCCACTTGCCTTGCGGGCCACTAACTGTAATATGAAGAGCTTCATATCCCGTTGACTTTGGCGAAGAGATCCAATCACGTAATCGGGTAGGATTAGGCCTGAAGTGATCTGTTACGATGGAATATATCTTCCATGCGAGGAATTTCTCATTGGCCGCATCGGATTTGTATATGATCCTGATCGCAAACTTATCGTAGACTTCATCAAAGGATACGTTTTGGGTGACCATTTTACGGCGTATGGAATAAATGGACTTTGGACGTCCCTTTATATCGTAATTAAGTCCTTCCTTGTCCAAGGTGGTTTTCAGGATCTGGGAAAATTCCTTGATGTAAGCATCTTGCTCCTCCTTACTTTCCTTCATTTTAGTAAGGATATCGGTATATACCTCAGGTTCGGTGTACTTTAGCCCTAGGTCCTCTAACTCCGTCTTTATGTTATAAAGGCCAATTCGGTGTGCCAATGGGGCATAGATATATAGTGTTTCCGACGCTATCTTGACCTGTTTGTGGTCAGGCATGGACTCCATGGTCTGCATATTATGAAGCCGGTCGGCGATCTTGATGATGATAACTCGTACATCATCGTTAAGGGTAAGCAGCATTTTCCTGAAATTCTCTGCCTGTTGCGATATCTCCATGTTCTTTTTCATGGAAGAGATCTTTGTCAAGCCATCAACGATTCGGGCAACGGTATCACCAAACATACGTTCGATGTCGTCTAGGGAATAGTCCTCATTATCCTCTACCACATCATGCAACAGGGCAGCACAAATGGAGGTGGCATCAAGTCCGATCTCCGAAGCTACGATACGCGCAACAGCGATCGGATGAAAAATATAAGCTTCACCTGATTTCCTGCGCTGGTCCTTGTGCGCATCTAGAGCAACTTCAAAGGCACTACGTATAAGTTTCTTGTCTTCTTTGGTAAGGGTTCGGTAGCTTACCTTGAGGAGGTCTTTGTAGGCTTTGGTGATCTCTGCATTCTCTTTTTCGATTTCAACCGCTGTCATATAACTAAATTAACAATAAGGATCTTAATGACCAACAATTAAAGGTTCAAAAGGAAAGTCAATCAATATATGGCCTGTATGAGAAATTAGTTATTCAAACCCGCGCTGTCGTTTTGCCTCAAAAACTAGGATTCCAGCCGCTACAGAAACGTTCATGGAATCTATTTCTCCTTGCATTGGGATGATGATGTTCTGGGTGGCATTATCGAGCCATTCCTGGCTCAATCCAGTGGCTTCTGTACCAACCACAATGGCCGTTGGTTTCGTATAGTCCTGTTTATGGTAGTCATCTGAGGCTTGCAAGGCGGCACAGTAAATACCGATATTGTGATTCTTCAAGAATTGAATGATTTCAGTTGTAGTTCCGGTTGCAATTGTATTGGTGAACAAGCAACCCACACTGGACCTAATGATGTTGGGATTGTAAAGATCGGTCTTCGGGTTGGCAATGATCACCGCATCGACATTAGCGGCATCTGCTGTTCGTAACAAGGCACCTATATTACCAGGTTTTTCTGGGGCTTCGGCAACTAAAATAAGCGGATTGCGAGAAGTGAGTTTCAGGTTCTTAAGGTCTTGGTTCTTTGTTTCGACCAGTGCCAACATGCCTTGTGTGGAGTCGCGATAGGCCAATTTTTCATAGACCTCTTTAGATACAGAAATTAGCTTGATATGTTCTGGAACAAACTTCCTGACCTCCTCCTCAGTGATGATGTCTGGTTGGAAGACAATGGATTGAATCTGATAGTCGCTTTTAAGGGCCAAACTTATTTCGCGTTGCCCTTCAATTAGGAACAGGCCCTGTTTTTGTCGTACTTTGGACTTGACCTTTAGCTGATAAAGGCTTTTGATCAATGGATTGTGTATACTGCTTATTTCCTTGGTCATACGATGATAAAAGTAATTGATAACTTTCAAATTAATAAAAAAAGGAGCCAATTAATTGGCTCCTTTTTTCTTTCACATCTAGGTTCTAATTCCCAGCCTTATACTTTTCAGAATATCGCTTCCAAAGTTTCGTTTGGTGCGATTCCAAACTCACCTCACGGCCTTCAATAAAGGCGTGAGTCAAGATATTGGTGCGCATATCCATAGCATCACCTTCACTGATAAATAGTGTGGCATCCTTACCTACTTCTAAAGTGCCTAGTCTGTCATCGATTCCCAGGATCTTGGCCGTATTAGAGGTAATCAATTTCAAGGCTTCTTCCTTGTCCATGCCATGCGCCACCAAAGTGCCTGCCTGAAATGGAAGGTTACGTGCATTTGCACGTTCCATCTGTCCACTGTTTTCCAGTCCTACCAAAACGCCTTTGTCCACCAAGATCTTGGCGATCTTGAATGGCAGGTCGTAATCCTCATCGTCATTATTTGGTGTCCTGTGTACACGCTGCGATAATACTGGAATATTATTGGCCTTTAGCATATCGGCAACCTTATAGGCTTCATAGGCACCTACGAGCACCATGTTATTCAATCCATGGCCTTTCGCGAATTCGATGGCATCGGTAATGCCTTTTTCGTCATTTACATGAACGTATAATTTCTGCGACCCATTGAATAAGCCTTTCATGGCTTCTGCTGGAAGGTTTCTCTTGTCACCATTCCCGTTTACATGCGCCTTGCTTTCAGCAACGAACATATGTATGTCATCCACCTGCTTCGCATAGTTCTTATTTGGTTTTAAACCAGGATCTTCTCCTAACCACCAACGGCCTCTTGTAAAACTATTGGGCCAGTTAAGGTGAATGCCATCATCAACCTTAATGGCAGCATCTTCCCAGTTCCATGCATCAAACTGAACGATCGATGAGGTTCCGGAGATCCAACCACCTCTAGGCGTGGCCTGCCCGATAAGTACACCGTTAGGCCTCATGGATTCCACGATCTTCGATTCCGCATTATAGGCAATGATACTGCGTATATGTGGATTCATGCTCCCAATTTCCCTGGTATCGTTTGTGGCCCTTACGGCACCTATTTCCTGAAGACCAAGCGTGGAATTTGGTGCAATGAATCCAGGATACACATGCTTGCCTGAAGCATCGATCTGTCGTCCTCTTGCTTCCATCTTTACGACTCTGGCATCGGCACAGGCCATTATCTTGCCATTCTCGATAACGATCACGCTATTCTCGATGACATTGCCATCGCCGATATGCGCTGTGGCTCCCATGATGGTTATGGCTTCCGTTTGTTTAGGTGCCGGCGTTTGCTGTGCATAAAGCATGAAGCAAGCTAGCATCAATCCGATGTTCAATATGTTGTTTCTGTTTTTCATCTTGTGTGTGTTTAAAGTGAATTACAATGAAGATGTTCTGACTCTTTCTTCTTGATAGGCTGCGTTTTCAGTCCATTGTTCTTTTCCTTCATCATCATGGTCATGAGTTCACTTCTTTCTTTTTTAATGGCATCGCGCAATTGCTTGTCTCTCTCCAGGTCGAAATAAACCGTGCCCTCGATCAAGGTTTTCTCTGCTTTCGAATACACAGACATCGGGTGCCCTGACCAAAGGACCACATCGGCGTCCTTGCCTACCTTCAAGCTTCCTACACGATTGTCTAAATGCAATAGCTTGGCAGGATTCAGCGTCACGAACTTCCAAGCATCTTCTTCTGAGACACCACCATACTTTACTGATTTTGCTGCTTCTTGGTTCAAACGTCTTGACATTTCTCCATCGTCACTATTAATGGCCGTAACAACACCCTGATTGTGCATTATCGCCGCATTGTGAGGTATCGCATCGTTCACTTCATATTTATAGGCCCACCAATCTGAGAAAGTAGAGCCACCAACGCCATGTTCCTTCATTTTGTCTGCTACTTTATAGCCTTCAAGGATGTGTGTGAAGGTGTTGATATTGAAATTGAATTGCTCTGCCACCTTCATCAGCATATTGATCTCGCTCTGAACATAAGAGTGACAGCTTATAAATCGTTCCTTATTTAGGATCTCTGCCAAGACCTCTAATTCGGTGTCCTTACGATAAGGCTTGCCACTTTTCTTTAAGGCATCGTATTCCTTGGCCCTACTGAAATAGTCTACATATAATTGCTCAACGCCCATTCGTGTCTGCGGGAAACGACCAAAACTCTGCCAGTTACTTTGCTTCACGTTCTCTCCCAAGGCAAACTTGATGAATTTCGGAGAATTGTTATAGATCATTTCTTGAGGCGATGCACCCCATTTCAATTTAATGATGGCCGAACGACCACCGATAGGGTTTGCCGATCCATGCAAGATCTGCATGGAAGTAACGCCTCCTGCAAGGTTCCTGTAAATATCCACATCTTCAGCATCAATGACATCTTCAATGCTTACCTCTGCTGATGAATTCTGTCCGCCTTCATTAATACTTGAGGCTGCAATATGTGAATGCTCATCTATGATTCCAGACGTGACATGTTTTCCGGTGGCATCGACGACCTTGGCACCACTTGTTGAAAGGTTCTTACCTATCTTGGAAATCTTGCCATTCTTGATCAATACATCCGTGTTTTCAAGAACACCTTCATTTTCGTTGGTCCAGACCGTTGCGTTCTGGAACAGGATGGTCTCTTGCCTTGGCTGCGACGTGAAGCCATAAGCACCATTAGGATAGGTGAGTGGCAACATCTTAGGCATATCTTTTTTCTCGTCCTTTTTCTTGTCTGAGGATTTGGCGTCACCTGTTTTCTTGGCATAGAAAGACGTTTCCGTTCCATTGGATA
>JABDMQ010000176.1 GCA_013001365.1 Flavobacteriaceae bacterium | reverse complement strand
TCGGGGCACAAAGCCTTGTTGGTGGTGACCCATCAACGGCACTGCCATCTTATGCCGCCTTCATGGCTGATTATGGTGATGCTTTCAGGACTTATAAGCATGGTGCCCTTCATGGAGTTCTTGCAGGGCTTTTCGTTGCATTGCCCATATTAGGCACGAACGCATTGTTTGAGCGAAAAGGAGCGAAGTATATTTTTATCAATACTGGATATTGGGTGGTGACCTTGGGAATTATGGGTGCCATTCTTTGTGGAATGTAAAAAGCATTATTAATGAAAAACCTCGTAATTACAACTACGAGGTTTTCTTTTATTAACACAGGCGAGTTATGAGTTGCCCTTGTTCTGGTTTTTCATAGCCTCGCCTATTTGATTGCTTGCCGTGAAGCTGGCCACCATATCGTTGAGCATTTGACTGCCTGCTTGCGGTGAATTTGGCAATAATATCAAATTAGTATTGGTTTCCCCTCCAATGGCTTGCAATGTATCATAGTGTTGAGTTACTACTATTAGGGCTGATGCCTCTTGGGAGTTAATGCCGACTTTATTAAGAACCTCAACAGATTCTTCAAGGCCGCGTGCAATTTCACGCCTTTGGTCTGCAATTCCTTGCACTTGTAAACGCTTGCTTTCAGCCTCCGCCTTTGCTTTATCTACGATCAAGATACGAGCAGCATCCCCTTCGAATTGTGCAGCAATCTTTTCACGCTCAGATGCGTTTATTCGATTCATGGCCTGCTTCACTTGAGCATCTGGGTCAATATCCGTTACTAGGGTTTTAATGATGTCATAACCATAGTCAACCATGGCGTCATTAAGCTCTGTTTTAACAGCTATTGCAATATCATCCTTACGCACAAAGACATCGTCCAGTTTCATTTTCGGAACCTCTGCTCTAACTACATCAAAGACATACGAAGTGATCTGCTCATGCGGATAATCAAGCTTATAGAAAGCGTCGTATACCTTATCACGAATAACCTTGTATTGTACAGAGACCTTAAGCCCGACAAAAACGTCGTCTAATGTCTTGGTTTCTACTATGACATCAAGCTGTTGGATTTTCAGGCTTAATTTACCCGCCACCCGATCGACAAGCGGAATCTTCATTTGAAGTCCGGAATGACGAATGCTCTGGAATTTACCAAAACGTTCAATAATGGCGGCAGTTTGCTGCTTTACGATAAAAAATGCTGAAACAAGAATGATCAGCGAAAAGAAAATAATTGGAATGTAAACAAATGAACCCATAACAATTTGAGAATTAATGGTTAGTAATTAGTTAAAGTACAAAATAATGCTATATTTGCTTGCCCAACTTAACCAAATAGTTATGATAATCAACAAGCTTTCCTTATTAGTAGCACTATGTGTGCTTTTTGTTACAAACAGTTTTGCGCAACGCCCAAATTACTCAATAAAGAACTCATTAGGTCCTTTTGGGGGCATTGTTCAATCCAACATCAAGACGGACAACTTCATTACGGATTCCGGCAAAGGCTGGACCGCTGGACTTACTGCTATAGTAAACGTGGAGCATAAATGGTACGACGTAAGCTACGGCATTCAATTTACTGAAAGCGCGGTTGCCTTGTCCGGCAGACTAGTTGACGATGTTGCAGGAAACGAAATGATCGACATGAAATTATCTGGAGCACAACTAGGCTTCTTGATGCATGGCAAGATCATAGGCCAGAACCTGACCATTGATTTCGGCCCATTGCTTCAAGCCAATGGGTTTTTTGAACCTGCAGAAAAAGAAAAAGAGGAGTATTTCGTGAATGGCTACGACGACCTACAGGTAAAGGAGCTTCGAGATGTTTCAAAATTCAATATTAACGGAGCTGTAGGCGCCACGGCTGGCCTGAAGAACTTTAGGGTTCGAGTGCAATACCAATACGGGTTAACGAATGTATTTGCTAAGCTGAACGATCAACAGCTGAATGTCGGCAACAATACCGAGAAGTTCAAAGGGAATCAAAGTAATTTGGTTTTTACTGCATTATTACTGCTTTAGCAAACCCTGCTTTTCAAAACGAATTAATAGCAAGTTCTATTCGCCTAATGGTTTCGTCACGGCCGATCATGAACATGATCTCGAAGACGTCAGGACCTTTAAGATCACCAACTAAGGCCAAACGCAGCGGCATCATCACCTTGCCAAAACCAATACCCTTGAACTCTATCCAGTCCTTCACCCCTTTTTGAAGAGATTCTACTGAATCAGCCTCAGTCTTATTGATTATCCCAACCAATTCTTGCATTAGGACATCAGTATCTTCTTTCCAAGCTTTTTTAGCAGCCTTTTCAGTATATCCTTTTGGTGTTTCAAAAAAGAAATGACTCAATTCACAGAAATCAGAAACAAAAGTCGCTCGCTCCTTGATCTTGGAAATTACCAAGGAAACATAATTAATGTCCATGACTTCTAGCTGAGGCTGGTCCTCTACAAATATCTTGGCCAGCGCATCATTGTCTTGCTCTTGCATATAATGGTGGTTGAACCATTTGGTCTTGTCAGGATCAAATCTAGCGCCTGCTTTATTCACCTTTGCTAGGTCAAATGCCTTTAAGAGTTCTTCCAAACTGAAGATTTCTTCTTCTGTTCCTGGATTCCAGCCTAGAAAAGCCAAGAAATTGATTACGGCCTCAGGAAAATAACCTTCTTCTTTATAGCCTTTAGAAACATCACCGGTCTTTGGGTCTTTCCACTCCAAAGGGAATACTGGAAAGCCTAACTTATCACCATCACGCTTGCTTAGCTTACCCTTTCCGGCTGGCTTTAGAATCAATGGTAAATGCGCGTATTCTGGTGCGCTCCATCCAAAGGCATCATACAATTGTTGGTGCAATGCCAATGAAGGCAACCACTCTTCGCCTCTGATAACATGAGAGATCTCCATTAAATGATCGTCCACGATATTTGCCAAATGATAGGTTGGCATGCCATCACTTTTAAATAGCACCTTATCGTCAAGTACATTCGTATCAATCGTAATGTCGCCTCGAACAATATCCTTTAAGTGAAGCGTTTTGTCTTGAGGCGACAAAAAACGTATGACATAATCGTCTCCAGCATCTATTTTCTCTTTTACCTCCTTGTCCGACAGAACCAAGGAATTGACCAATCTACCCTTTTCACGATTATGCCAGTTGTAAATGAATGTTTTCCCATTGGATTCATGGTCTTTACGATGAAAGTCCAATTCTTCAGAAGTATCAAACGCATAATAAGCCTTTCCGTTCTTGATCAATTGCTCGGCGTATTGTTTGTACAAATGCTTGCGTTCGCTCTGCCTGTAAGGGCCGAAACCACCTTCTTTTCCAGGGCCTTCATCATAAGGGATGTTGCACCACTCTAAGGCCTTTACGATATAGTCTTCCGCGCCTGCAACAAACCGGTTTTGATCAGTGTCTTCAATCCTAAGGATAAAAGACCCATTGTGCTTTTTGGCATACAAATAGTTGAACAAGGCAGTTCTAACACCTCCAATATGAAGAGGGCCAGTTGGGCTGGGAGCGAATCTTACACGAACAGGATTGGACATTAATCAAATAGTTAATTAAGTTCACAAAGATAAAACGATAATTAGACAATATCCGTTAGGCCGGAATCATTTCTTTCGGGATTCTCTTGTTCATGATCTTGAACCAAAGCGGAGGAACCAATGACAACACCATAGATGTAGGATATCCAAATGGCATTTGAGGACTAATGTCATGATAATCGAGCACTTGATATTTCTTGGATGACTTATAATGATGGTCGCTATGGCGAGTGAGCTCATAAAGAACAATCCTGCCAAGGACATGGTTTGAATTCCATGAATGCACTTCACGCACGCGCTCATACCTTCCTGATTTGGTCTTAAGCCTCAATAGTCCATAATGTTCGATATAATTAACGGTTTCGAGAAGTAAGAACCCTACAACGCCAAAACCAATGGCTGCTAATAATCCGATTTTGCCAAATAATTGAAATATCAAGATCAGATAGCCTAGTTGAATTACGCTGAACCAAAACATATCGTTCTTGATGGAAAAGAAACTTCGCGCGTTGTTCTTCAAAAGCTTCTTTTGTATCCTCCAAGCATTGATGTATTGTCTTGAAACCGAGGTCAGCCAAAAGGAATAGACACTTTGGTTGTAAAGGGCTGTCGCGGGATCCTCTTTAGTGGCCGCATGCAGGTGATGCCCGAAATTATGTTCAATGTAAAAGTGCATATACATGGAAGGCAGTAATAAGGCCTTTCCTAGGAAGCGTTCAGCAGTTGCTTGCCTATGACCAAGCTCATGACCTACATTTATACCATTGACGCCAAAAACAATTCCGACCGAAAACACGAGCCCAATGAGCTCATATGTTTGAAGCGGCTTTGTTGAAATTTCAATTAAGGCAAAAGCCAGTAACACATAAATCAAGGGAAGATTAAGATATAGCAACCAATCAAAGACCTTTTTGTTCTTTTTCTCTTCGAGTTCTTCTCCTTCAAAATTTGAAGCGTCCATAGGCAATAGCATTTCCAGGATTGGCAGCACAACAAATGCGTATATTGGTGTTATAAATGAATAAGGCCCCTTAAAGTATAGGCCGATAAAGGCCACTAATGGAATTGAGAACGCTGCTAAATACTTGAGGTCTTTCATTGATAAGGATTAATTATCTCTAGTTGGTGTTTATCGACTTTAACAGAAGCTTACCAAAATTAACGATTTTTAGATCAAATAAAATTGTATGTTTATAGGTCGAAGCGCAAACGCAGCCTACTTTTGAGCAATTTCAAGACCATACAGGACAAATTAGAGCAATTCATCCGTAAGTATTATGCTAATGAATTGATCAAAGGCGCCATCTTCTTTTTTTCAATTGGATTGCTTTATTTCTTGACGACATTGCTGATAGAATACTTCTTATGGCTTGATCCTGCTGCAAGAACTGTTTTGTTTTGGGCCTTTGTACTGGTCGAGCTAGGGCTGTTCATTAAATTCATGGCCATTCCATTAGCACAGCTATTCAAGTTAAAGAAAGGAATTGACCAAGGCCAAGCTTCAAGAATCATAGGAAATCATTTCCCAGAGGTCAATGACAAGCTATTGAATGTTCTTCAATTAAATCAAAGCACTGGGCAATCGGAGCTTTTGATCGCTAGTATAGAACAGAAATCAGCGGAGCTCAACCCCGTTCCCTTTAAGCTCGCGATAGATTTCAAGAACAACCTAAAATACTTGAAATATGCTGCATTACCATTGATAATTGTGTTTTTGGTCTCTTTTTCTGGAAACTTCAATTGGTTTAGCGATGGGTATGAGCGCGTGGTTAATTATCAAACTGCCTATGAGCCTCCGGCTCCATTTGAATTTTTTATTGTAAATGACGAATTGAACGCAATTGAAGGCTCTGACTTTAAATTGGTAGTTAGGACTGCTGGGGATATAATTCCGGAGAACGCAGAAATAATATATAGCAAAGAGGTGTATTTTATGCAACAGTCTTCACCTGGAGAATTTCAATATGTGTTTTCACAGCTTAAAGAGAGCACAGATTTTAGGTTGGAAGCTAATGGAGTTAGCTCAAGGCCTTATAAGTTAAGCACCATTGAAACCCCGTCGATATTGGGCTTCGAAATGGCTTTGGATTATCCCAGCTACACCAAAAAACAGGATCAGGTCCTAAAAAACACGGGGAACGCCACCATCCCGCAAGGCACTGGAATCACATGGAGATTAAAAACAAAATCAACGGAACAAGCCCATTTGTTTTCCAAGGATACGATTGAGTTCGATGAAGTCAAGAACAACTCCTTTGAAGCCAATAAACGAGTTTATGGGAATCTGGATTATTCTATAAGCACAAGTAACACCGATCTTAAAGATTATGAAAACCTGGCGTTTTCAATTAGTGTTATTCCGGATGAATATCCTGAATTGAATCTTGAAGCGGAAAGGGACTCGATTGACCAGCAAACACTTTACTTCTATGGGCAGGTGTCTGATGACTATGGCTTGAGCAAATTACAGCTTGTATATTACCCAATTGATGACAGGGAAAATGGATTGAGCGAGACCTTGCCGGTTTCCTCGTCGAATTTTGACGAATTCGTAACGTCGTTCCCTAACGAACTTAATGTGAAAGATGGCGTTAGTTACGAACTCTATTTTGAAGTCTTCGACAATGACGCAATTCATAAGTTTAAAAGTGTGAAAAGCGAGGTGTTCACTTTTAGAAAGCTTACAAAAGATGAGCAAGAGCAGCAGCAACTCCAGCAGCAGAGTGAGACCATACAAGACTTAAATAAGGCGTTGGACAAGTTTGAGGAGCAAGAAAAGAACCTAGAGGAGCTTTCCAAGACGCAAAAGGAAAAGTCCGAGTTGAATTTCAACGACAAGAAGAAGTTCGAGCAATTCCTTAAACGTCAAAAGGAGCAGGAAGAGCTCATGCAGAATTTCAATAAGAAGTTTCAGGAAAATCTTGAGGAGTTTCAAAAAGAAGAACAAGACCCATTCAAAGAACAGTTGCAGGAGCGATTAGAGGAGAATCAAGAGCAACTGGAACAAGACGAAAAACTTCTAAAGGAATTGCAAAAATTAGCCGAGAAAATAAACAAAGAAGAATTCTCTGAGAAACTTGACAAATTGGCTAAACAAAACAAGAACCAAAAACGAAGCCTTGAGCAAATGCTTGAGTTGACCAAACGCTATTACGTTAACAAAAAGCTGGAGAAACTGAAACAAAAATTGGATGAGTTGGCCAAGATTCAAGAAGAAGTAGCTAAAAAGACCGAGGAGAAAAGCACTAAGGAGGAGCAGTCAAAGTTAAATGAGGAGTTTGAGGATTTCCAAAAAGAAATGTCTGAACTTGAAAAAGAAAACAAGAAACTCAATAAGCCAATGCCATTTCCGCGCGATAAGCCCGAGGAAAAAAAGATAGATGACACCCTTAAGGATGCAATTGAAAAGCTAGAGCAACAGGAACAGACTCAAGACCAACAGCAAAAACAGCAGAGTAAGCAGAGTGCTCAGAAAAGTCAGCAGAAAGCTGCTCAGAAAATGAAAAAGATGAGCCAGAAAATGGGTCAGTCCATGCAAATGTCCGGCGGAGAGCAAATGATGGAGGACGCAGAAATGCTCAGGCAGATTCTGGACAACCTAGTCTTGTTTTCATTCGATCAAGAGGCTCTTATGGAACAATTCAAAAGCATTGAGGTAAATCATAATCAATATGCCAAACACTTAAGAAAACAAAGTACCTTAAGAGAGCATTTTCAACACATCGATGATAGTTTGTTTGCTTTGTCATTAAGACAGCCGAGAATATCAGAGAAGGTAAATAAGGAGATTACAGAGGTGTTTTTTAACATTGATAAAGCATTAGGTCAATTAGCTGAGAATAGGCTTTATCAAGGTGTTGCGACACAACAGTATGCAGTTACTTCTGCGAATAATTTAGCCGACATGCTAAGTAATTCCTTGGATAATATGCAGATGCAAATGAGCGGTATGGGTCAAGGCCAAGGGAACCCTGGTGATCAATTGCCGGATATCATTATGAGCCAAGAGCAATTGAATGAACAGATGAAGCAAGGAATGAAGGAGAAGGGCAAAGAAGGCAAAAAAGGCGAGGAAGGTGAAGAAGGGGAAAAGGGAGAAGAAAAAGGAAGACAGCAAGGTAATCAAGAGGGTGAACAGCAAGGAGAAGGAGAAGGAGTAGGTGAGGGTAATGAATCCGTTAACGGAAAGCTTTTTGAGATATATCAGCAACAACAACGACTTAGAATGGCCCTGGAGGAGCAACTAAAGAACATGGAAGGAAAATATGGAGCTCAAGGACAAGCCAAGAAATTGATCAAGGACATGGAAGAGGTTGAGCTGGATTTAATAAATAAAGGATTCACGAACCAGACCTTGCAGAAGATGATGAAGTTACAGCATCAATTGCTTAAACTTGAAAATGCAGCTTTACAACAAGGTCAGGACACAAAAAGACAGTCTGAAACAAACAATAAGCAGTTCATCAATAATACCAAAAGGACCCTGCCCATTGCAAAGAAGTACTTCAACACCACAGAAATATTAAATAGGCAGGCTTTACCATTACGTCAAGAATACAAGCAAAAAGTACAGGATTATTTCAGGAAAAAGAATGATTGAGTACAATTTTGAAACGGATTTTGATCTTGATGACAAGCAAGGAATTAGCGCTTGGATCAGTAACGTGATCGCTACAGAAGGCTTTATTTTAGGCGAGATCAATTATATTTTTTGTGATGATGATTATCTGCATAAGCTAAATGTTGAATTCCTTGACCACAACACATTAACGGACATTATTAGCTTTGACTACTCAGTAGGAAAAGAACTACGCGGAGATGTTTTCATCTCTATAGATCGTGTAAGGGATAATGCTAAAGCATTTAAGGTGAATTTCACCGAAGAGTTACACAGAGTGATTGTGCACGGCATTTTGCATTTCTGCGGCTTCAAGGATAAAACCGATAAAGACGCAGAACTTATGAGACAGAAGGAAAATCGCTATTTAGGACAACGTATTGATAATCCATAGATTCCACGTACCTTTGCAAATCGAAATTTTCAATTTAATAATGTTCCACGTGGAACAACCATAGGATGTTTAACGAAAGATACGATGTCATTGTAGTTGGCGCTGGTCATGCTGGCAGCGAAGCCGCCGCCGCCGCCGCCAATATGGGTAGTAAGACCCTTTTGGTAACAATGAATTTGCAGAATATTGCGCAAATGTCTTGTAATCCTGCTATGGGTGGGATTGCAAAAGGACAAATTGTTCGTGAAATTGATGCCCTTGGTGGATATAGTGGAATTGTAAGCGACACTTCCGCTATTCAGTTTAAGATGCTTAACAAATCAAAGGGTCCGGCCATGTGGAGCCCAAGGGTTCAAAGTGACAGAATGCGCTTTGCGGAAGATTGGAGGCTTTTATTGGAGAAAACTCCTAACCTTGACTTCTATCAGGAAATGGTCTCTTCTTTAATAATAGAGAAAGACAAAGTTGTAGGCGTTAGAACATCACTTGGCATAGAGATCATGGCTAAGGCGGTGGTGTTAACTAATGGGACTTTTCTTAATGGACTAATACATATTGGAGATAAGAATTTTGGAGGAGGTAGGGCTGGAGAAAAAGCAGCTACCGGATTGACTGAGCAATTGGTGGATCTTGGATTTGATTCTGGAAGAATGAAAACTGGAACACCTCCTAGAGTAGATGGAAGAACATTGGATTATTCAATGATGGAAGATCAGCCAGGAGATGAAAACCCCGAAAAATTTTCATACTTAGACATCACGCAGCCTCTTGTAAAACAGCGTTCTTGTCATATGACATATACAAGCCCTGAGGTTCATGAATTACTTAAAGAGGGATTTGATAGGTCTCCTATGTTCAACGGTCGTATTAAGAGTATTGGTCCGCGTTATTGTCCTTCTATCGAGGATAAGATCAATCGGTTTGCAGACAAGGAGAGGCACCAATTATTTGTAGAACCCGAAGGATGGAATACAGTTGAGGTATATGTAAATGGGTTTTCGACCTCACTTCCTGAAGATGTTCAATTCAAGGCATTAAGATCCGTTGCTGGTTTTGAAAATGTTAAGTTTTTCAGACCGGGATACGCTATAGAATATGATTATTTTCCTCCTACGCAGCTTAAACATTCCTTGGAGACAAAATTGGTGAAAGGGCTATTTTTTGCAGGTCAGATCAATGGAACGACTGGTTACGAAGAAGCTGGCTCCCAAGGATTGATGGCCGGAATTAATGCTAGCTTGAAGGTTCAAGAAAAAGAGCCATTCATATTAAAACGCAACGAAGCCTATATAGGCGTTCTTATAGACGACCTTATCACAAAAGGCACTGAAGAGCCTTATCGAATGTTCACCTCTCGTGCTGAATACAGAACATTGTTACGTCAAGATAATGCCGATATCAGATTGACTCCCCGAAGTTATGAATTAGGGTTGGCAAGTGAGGGGCGTCTGAGAAAAATGGAAAAGAAACAGAAGGAATCCTCGGATTTTGTAAAATTCTTCAAAGAAACCAGTGTGAAACCGGAAGAGGCAAACCCAGTTCTATTGAGTAAGGATTCGTCGCCTGTGAAACAATCTGATAAGATGTTCAAAATATTCGCCAGGCCGAATATCACGATAGACGATGTGCGTAAATTCAAGTCTGTCGAGTCTTATATACGTGAACATGACCTTGACAAAGAAGTCATAGAACAGACAGAGATCCAGGTCAAATATTCGGGATATATAAACAAGGAGAAGAACAATGCGGATAAATTGAATAGACTTGAGAACATCAAAATCCCATCTAATTTTGATTATTCAAAAATCAAGTCGATGAGTTATGAGGCCAGAGAAAAACTTAAAAGCATTCAGCCTGCAACCATTTCACAGGCCTCAAGAATTAGTGGAGTGTCTCCAAACGACATATCGGTTTTATTGGTGTATATGGGACGATAACAGAAAGAATGTTCCACGTGGAACAAATTCAATTCCGTGAGAAAGAACAAATCAATATATCTTAAAGTAAAAGACCATTCAGTTACTGGGGAGATGTTTGAATTGAGGCACGATTCAGAAAACGATATGCTGGAAACATATCCTCAACCTTCGAAAGAAAGTCTTCCGAAATACTACAAGAGCGAAGACTACATATCACACACAGATACCAAAAGGAACTTGTTTGAATGGGCATATCATTTGGTGCGCAAGACCACATTGAAGAGCAAACTTAGTTTGCTGGAAACATTTAATATCGATGCTAAGAATTTACTGGATGTAGGTTGCGGCACTGGAGATTTCCTATTGGCAGCAAAGAACAATGATTGGAATATATCTGGTGTTGAACCAGATGAAAAAGCAAGGGAGATCGCTAATGAAAAAACAAACAACTCAGTATATGGAATTGAGAAGCTTTTGAATTTTGACAAGCACAGTTTCGATGTAATTACGTTGTGGCATGTATTGGAACACCTTCCAGAACTGGAAGAAAACATTTCTGTTTTCAAATCTTTACTTAAACCTAACGGACGATTAGTTATCGCGGTTCCTAATTTCAAGAGTTACGACGCAATATTTTATAAAGAGAATTGGGCAGCCTTTGACGCGCCGAGACATCTATGGCATTTTTCACAAACATCCATAAAGAAGATGTTTGGAAAAATTAAAATGGAAATTGAACAAACCTTACCATTGAAGTTCGATGCTTATTATGTTAGTCTGCTATCAGAAAAATATAAGACCGGTTGGATGAATTTTATAAGGGCATATTTTGTTGGAGCAAGGTCAAATATGAAGGCTAGATTCTCCGGGGAATATTCTTCGTTGATATATGTGGTCAAAAACTGCTGATTCTTATTTTCAATGCTATAACTCGTTTGTTTGGGCTGAATTAAGGCAAATGCCTTGGCGGGAATAAAAGATCTCTTAAATCGCCTTAAACAAGACGTATAATAATAGATATGCTTTATTACACATGTGATACTTGATAACAAATACTTATACTTAAAAAAGTTAGATTTTTAACTTAATTAAATTTACATTCGCAGCGCAAATAAAAAATAGATGAAGATGAAACAGTTTTTAATATTAGCAGGTCTCATTTTGGTATTTAATTCTTGTCAACAACAAAAAATTGGTTATGTGGATACCGGAGAAATCGTAAATGAGTATCAAGAGAAGAAAGACCTAGAAGAAGAATTCAAGGGGAAAAAGGCATTGCTCGATCAGAAAAATGATAGTATAAGCAAGGCATTTCAACTTGAGGTCCAGGATTTTCAATTGAAGTCGGCAAGAATGAATCAAAAGAAAGCCCAAGAAAAATATCAAGAACTTGGTCAAAAACAACAATTGCTTCAACAGCAAATTCAGTTCAGCGAGCAACAATTCGGACAAACCTTCAATGTCGAATTGGACTCTGTAATTACTAAAGTGAAAGAATTCACCAAGGAATACGGAAAATCGAACGATTATACATTTATCCTTGGAACAAGTGATGCCACCAGTAGTGTTATCTATGGAAATGAAGCAACCGATTTGACCAAGATCATTTTGGACGCGCTGAACGCCGAATATAATAAGTAAAATTCTATAAATTAAAGAAAGTCAGGAGGTTACCTGACTTTTTTTATGAAGCAACCTTGTGAGTTTAATGGATAGGTCCGTTAGGATTATTTTCGAATTTCCGTTCCGTTCAATATGGTAAATAGCATCCATCAACTCATCAGAGATCTCCATGATGTTATCGCCATGAACAAACGGAGCGAATTTAGCGAGTTCGAAACCTTCTACCTTAGGCTCCATGAATACTAGGTCATTTGCTTGATAATTCAATAGAACTGCTTGCCTGAAAAATTCCAAGCAAAAGTGAAGAAACTTCTTTTGGGTCTCTCGCCCTGTTCTAGCTATTTCTTCACTCCAAGATATTAGGTCATGAATAGCAGCCTTATTGCCCTTGGCCTTGAATGCAGAACGTATCCAGATAACAAACCATTTTTCAAATTGCAAATCCTCACTATCCTGATAAACAAGATCACAAGCTTTATTATAATTGCCATTTGCTTGATGGGCAATTTTAATCGCAACAGGTTCAGCAATATTGAATTGTTTTATCAATCCTTCTTTGATCGCTAATTCAGAGAGTGGCGGGAAATGAAGGATTTGACATCTGGAGCGAATGGTATTTATGATCTGTTCTTCATCCTGGGCTATTAACAAGAACAACGTTTTATTTGGCGGCTCTTCGATGAGCTTAAGAAGCTTATTGGCTGCTGCAACATTCATTTTTTCGGCCATCCAGATCAGCATGATCTTATAACCGCCTTCATATGATTTCAAGGCTAACGCCTTTACAATATCATGAGCTTCATCAACCCCGATCTGCCCTTGCTTGTTGTCAACCCCCAGAAGCTTGTACCAATCAAACAGATTACCATAGGGTTGGTTCTTTAATAGTTCCCGCCATTCCTCAAGAAAATGACTGGAAACAGGATGACTTTTTACTTTGTCATTCGTAGTAACAGGAAATGCAAAATGTAGGTCTGGATGCGAAAAACTTGAAAATTTCATATTGCAGGCTGTATCACCGCTTTTATTTTCACCATCTGAATTATTGCACAAGATATATTGAGCATAGGCAATGGCCATTGGAAGCGCGCCACAACCTTCTGGACCTACAAATAATTGTGCGTGAGGTATACGGCCATTGTCTGCACTATGAACAAGGTGTTTCTTGATGTGTTCCTGACCCAGAATATCACTGAAAAGCATCTTCAAATATACATTTTATTCCACGGTTTATGGTACTGAAACCGTTTTCGTAGAAAGCTTTTTTTCAATGTGTTGAAATCGTTATTTTTACCACTTATAACTCTAAGAGCATTACCAATGAAAACAGTCCATGACTTTAATTTTGAGAACAAAAGAGCTTTGATACGAGTAGATTTCAACGTACCACTTAATGACGGTTTTGAGGTTACGGACAAAACTAGAATTGAATCTGCAAAACCAACCATAATCAAAGTTTTGGAAGATGGAGGAAGTTGTGTCTTGATGTCGCATTTAGGCAGGCCAAAAGGGGTGCAAGAGGAATTTTCATTGAAACACATCGAACACGCCGTCGAGGATGTTATTGGTGTTGAGATCATTGTTGCTTCGGATTGCATTGGTAAAGAAATTGAAGCAAAAGCGAACGACCTTAAACCAGGACAGATTCTTTTATTGGAGAATTTAAGGTTTCATAAAGAAGAAACAAATGGAGATAGGGATTTTGCGGAAAAATTGTCCAGACTTGGAGATATCTATATTAACGATGCATTTGGAACAGCTCACAGGGCGCATGCGTCTACTACAATTGTGGCAGACTTCTTCACAGACAGCAAGTGTTTTGGAATGCTACTTGCAAAAGAGATCGAAAGTATCGACAAGGTCATGAAATCTGGCGAAAAACCTGTCTTAGCTGTTTTGGGTGGCGCAAAAGTCTCCTCAAAAATAACGATTATTGAAAACATTTTGGACAAAGTGGACCACCTAATTATCGGAGGCGGAATGACCTATACATTCGTAAAAGCACAAGGAGGCAAGGTCGGCGATTCCATATGTGAAGATGATAAAATGGAATTAGCATTGGATATCTTGAAACAAGCCAAGGAAAAGAATGTTCAAATTCATCTACCAGTTGATGTGCTTGCAGCAAATGACTTTAGCAATGATGCCAATACTCAAATTATAGACGTAGACAAGATTCCAAACGGATGGCAAGGGCTTGACGCAGGCCCTAAGACCAAGGCATTATTTGATGAAGTAGTGAACAAGTGTAAAACCATTCTTTGGAATGGTCCTTTGGGTGTTTTTGAAATGGAAAACTTTGCAACTGGTACGATCGAACTAGGCAATTCGATAGCAGAAGCAACAAAAAACGGAGCATTCTCCCTTGTCGGAGGCGGAGACTCTGTAGCGGCTGTTAAACAATTCGGTTTCGAAGACAAAGTAAGTTATGTCTCAACGGGAGGTGGTGCTATGCTAGAAAGCCTTGAAGGGAAAACACTGCCTGGAATTGCGGCAATTATGGAATAACCACTTCGGTTTAACACTTTCGGTTTCCATTTCTCATAAAAAAATACGATTTTAGCTAGCTTCTCGTTTCATAAGACGCGAACCCTAGCATCATGAAATTTTTTTATTCCCTAATATTATTGAGTACAAGCTTATGCCTTGCGCAGGCACAAGACTCCCGTTCGATTCCTGGTCAAGCTGACAAAGAACTAACCGAGACTGAGCTTGAGTCAGGGCAGACTTATGTTATTGATACGATAATTGATGGTCAAGCCATATTCAAGAAAGAGATTCCGTTAAGTAATGAAGATACTTTTGCTAAGGAGTTACTGGATGATGCTTTTGCAGAGTCCGTTGATGAGCAATGGCGAGAAGAACTATACAGTAGCTCGTTGTTCGATACCATTTATAAATCAGTTTCGGAACTGACATATGATAATGTGTATTATCCGGAATTGCCAACAGACACTTTAAAAGCAAGACTTGAAGAACTAAATGCAAGAACACCATTCAATGTAGAATATAATCCTTCGCTGGAAAGTGTTATTAAGAACTATCTCAAGAACAGGCGACAGTCCTTAACCAAGCTCATGGCATTAAGCCATTATTACTTTCCCATGTTTGAAAAGGAAATGGACAATTATAACATCCCTTTAGAGATGAAATACTTGGCCATTGTAGAATCTGCTTTAAAACCTCGAGCGAAATCAAGGGTAGGAGCGACTGGACTTTGGCAATTCATGTTCGCTACAGGCAAGCAATATGGATTGGATGTAAGTAGCTATGTCGACGAAAGGAGCGATCCCATAAAATCCACAGAGGCATCTGCAAAATACTTGGCAAGGCTATACAAGTTATTTGGTGATTGGGATTTAGCATTGGCTGCATATAATTCTGGCCCAGGCAATGTAAGTAAGGCCATTAGACGCTCTGGCGGTTATCAAAATTACTGGAATTTAAGGCCTTTTCTTCCACGTGAAACCGCAGGGTACTTGCCTGCTTTTTTAGCAACAATGTACATTTTTGAATTTGCTGAAGAACATGGTTTTGAAAAAGCAAGACCGAGATTTACATATATCGAAACGGATACAGTTAGAGTAAAACAAATGATTTCCTTGGACCATGTTTCTGAATTAACAGGTGTTAAGATAGAAGAACTGCAATTCTTGAACCCATCTTATAAACTTGATATTATTCCAGTTATTAAAGGAGAGGATTATTCATTAAGGCTGCCGAGAGAGCAAATTGGAAAATTCGTGAATAATGAAACAAAGATATATGCATATGCCAAGGCTGAGTTTGATAAACGAGAGAAGCCTTTGCCAAAATTCTTTAACTCTGACACGAAAATAAGATATCGGGTTAAAAGTGGTGATTATCTTGGTAAGATCGCAAGACGCTATGGAGTTAGGGTCAGTCAGATCAAAAAGTGGAATGGGTTGAGAAGCAACAACCTTCAAATAGGGCAACGATTAACGATTTACCCTAGAAATCCGTCAGCCAGAAAAGCTTCTTCGACACCAGTTAAAAAGTCTAACAAAGTGGTTTATTCTTCAGGAAAGACCTATACAGTTAAAAGTGGCGACTCATTATGGAGCATCTCGCAAAAGTTTCCTGGAGTTTCCATTCAGAATATTAAAGAATGGAACAATATTAGTGGTACAAACCTAAAACCCGGAATGAAACTTATCGTTTCCAAATAATTATCTAGAATGAAAAACATTTTAATTGCTTTACTAACATTAGTTATGATTGTGTCTTGCGATGAAGGCAAGAATGCAAATCACAGAATCCTGTCCAATTCCTCTGGCAACTTGAATAGCCTTCAAATTGTATCCGCAAATGCAGATTGGGAAGGAGCTATTGGCGAGGAGATCCGCGACATATTTGCTGCTCCAGTAGATGGATTACCACAACCCGAACCACTGTTTACGATAAAGCAAATGCCCACCAAGGTATTTTCTGGTTTTGCAACAAGCAGCAGGACAATATTGAAAATCGAAAAAGGAAAAGAGGCCGGGATCAAGGTTGCCGAAGACCCATTTGCTCGACCACAGAAAATGGTGGTTGTAAGAGGAATGAACAATGAAGAGGTCATTCAGCAGTTAAGAGACAATAAGCAAAGAATCATTGCGACGTTCAAGAATGCCGATATCCAAGAAAAGCTTCGCAGGATCAGTAAATCTTTACATTCCAAGAACAATATTGAGAAAAATTTTGGTTTAAGCATAAAATTTCCATCAGCTTATCGTATAGCCATGGACGATGAAGATTTTACATGGATCAGAAAAGATATCAGGACTGGAACAATGGACCTAATGATTTATGAATTGCCATTCAACGCAATAAAACGAAATGACAGCACCATAAGGGAAATTATCAAAATGAGGGACTCAATAGGCAAGACCCATATTCCAGGAGAGAAAGAAGGGTCGTATATGCAAACAGAAAAAGCTTTCTCACCTTCATTGTTCGAAACGATTATTGACAACAAGCCGGCTTTGGAAACCAAGGGAACATGGGATATCAAAGATGGTGCATTTATGGCAGGCCCATTCATAAACTACATCATAGAAGACGAGATTAATGATAGACTGGTAGTTCTGGAAGGCTATGTTTTTGCGCCTTCAGTGCAAAAAAGAGATTATATGTTCGAGTTAGAAGCAATAATTAAATCGGTCAAGATCAAATGACCCATTTCAATGTTTAAAAGAATTAAAAAAGCCCAGACCAATTGGTCTGGGCTTTTTCACTAAATTTATTTGTTCTAGGTTATTCTTTTTTTTCAGATGCGTCATCTTCTTTACTCGCATCCTTGAATTCCTTGATTCCACTTCCCAATCCCCTCATTAATTCTGGAATTTTCTTTCCACCGAATAATAGCAGGACAACGACTACAATCAATACTATCTGTGCAGGCCCGAAGGCTAATATGTATGAACTCATGATTTACTGTGTTTTGTTGAACAAAGTTAATAATTAAAGTTTTATTATATGTCTTTTACCACAAGTTTAGCACTTAAGTGAATTTGGTTGCGTTATAATTATTTAATTTTGTGACTTAATGGTAAAGAAAGATAAGAAAATAAAGCAAAAGCTTTTACACAAATACCGTTTGGTTATTCTTAACGAAGACACCTTTGAAGAGAGGCTTGCAATCAAATTAACGCGATTGAATGTTTTCGTAATAATCTCTATAACTGGTATATGCCTTATTGCCTTGACAACAATCCTTATTGCATTTACGCCTTTGCGCGAATACATTCCTGGTTATTCTTCGACAGCTTTGAAACTAAGGGCTACCGAACTCAATTATAAAACAGATTCCTTGCAGCAGGTGCTTGCCATGAACGATAAATACCTAAGTTCCATTAAACGAGTTTTAGAAGGTGATGTCGCTACAGTTGATTTTAATAAGGATTCGATCATCCAGGCAACAAAATTAGAAGTTGATGAATCAGACCTATACCCAAGTAAGGAAGATTCATTGCTTCGTCAGAAAGTTGACAAGGAGGATAAATTCAATTTATTTGAGTCTGCAACTACAAAGGCCAATTTCGTTCTTTTCCCTCCCGCAAATGGCAATATTAGTCAAGGCTATAACATTAAGGACAAGCATTATGCTGTAGACATTGTTGTGGCTAAGGATACGCCAATAAAAGCCACCGCAGATGGAGTGGTAATTTTTTCGGAATGGACAACTGAAACAGGTTATGTGATCATCATGGAGCATAGTCAAGGACTTATTTCTGTATACAAGCACAATGCCTCTCTAACAAAATCCCAAGGAGATTTAGTAAAAGCAGGAGAGGTTATTGCAACAGCTGGCTCAACCGGCGAATTATCTACTGGACCTCATCTTCATTTTGAATTATGGAGTGATGGTTACCCGATAAACCCTACGAATTTCATAGATTTTGAATAAATGTTCTTAAAACCGATTGCCGCTAAACTATTAGCTAAGAAAGTTAGTAAGAGCGTTGATGCTTGGTCTAAACGACCTGTTGAAACCCAAGAAAAGGTATTCAAGGATCTTATAAGTAGTGCAGTGAGCACTCATTTTGGAAAAGACCACGATTTCAAAGGCATTAAAAGCCATGAAGATTTTATTGAGCGTGTACATGTTAGGGATTATGAAGGGCTTAGGCCATATGTAGATATGATTATTAATGGTGATAAGGATATACTTTGGCCAGGAAAACCTCTTTATTTTGCCAAGACTTCTGGGACCACATCCGGTGTTAAATACATACCCATTACAGAACTTTCGATCCAAGCTCAAGTTGAAGCCTCTCGCAATGCTATTCTGCTTTATATAAACGAAACGGGTAATACTAAATTTGTGAATGGCAAAATGATTTTTTTGCAAGGAAGCCCAGAATTGTCTGAAAAGAACGGAATAAATGTGGGAAGACTGTCTGGAATTTCTGCTCATTATGTTCCTAAATACCTGCAGAAAAACCGATTGCCTTCTTGGGAGACCAATTGCATAGAGGATTGGGAAACAAAGGTAAATGCTATTATTGAAGAAACCCTGGACGAAAACATGACGGTTATTGCAGGAATTCCATCTTGGGTACAGATGTATTTCGAAAAACTAAAAGAGAAGACAAGCAAACAGGTAGGCGATATATTCAAGAATTTCAATTTGTTTATTTATGGCGGTGTTAATTACGAACCCTATCGCGCCAAATTCGAAAAGCTTATTGGCAGAAAAGTAGATAGTATCGAACTTTATCCAGCAAGTGAAGGCTTTTTCGCTTTTCAAGATAAACAAAACGAAAGAGGAATGTTGTTGTTATTGAATTCCGGGATTTTCTATGAATTCATAAAAGCAGATGACTTCTTCACTGAAAATCCCAAACGCATTGCACTTAAGAATGTTGAAATTGGCGTTAATTATGTAATGATAATTTCAACTAATGCTGGTCTTTGGGCGTATAACCTTGGAGACACGGTTGAATTCACTTCTACAAGCCCTTATAGGATTATTGTTTCTGGAAGAATCAAGCATTTCATATCGGCATTTGGTGAACATGTTATTGGAAAAGAAATTGAAGAGGCAATGAACGCTGGAATTAATGGAACTGAAATCAGTATCTCTGAATTCACTGTAGCACCCCAAATTAACCCCCAAGACGGATTACCATACCACGAGTGGTTTGTTGAATTTGATAATCCTCCTAAAAACCTTTCGACTTTAGCATCAAGAATTGACCAATCATTACAAGAACAGAATTCATATTATTATGACCTTATAACGGGTAATGTCTTACAGCCATTAATAATAACTAATATTCAAAAGGGCGGATTCAACACCTATATGAAAACCGTGGGAAAATTGGGTGGTCAGAACAAGATTCCTCGACTATCAAATGACCGAAAAATAGCAGATGCATTGTATGAACAGCAATTAGTGAATTAGTAGTAACTTTGCAGGTTAAACAATTTAAATGAAGAGTAAAAAGAACCAAGGTAGGACAAGGGCCCAAGAAAGCAGCAATGCCATTGAACGCATGTATATCACGATGAGACACTTGTTCAATCGCGGATTCTATAAGCCAATGGGTGTGTCTGGGGAGACCTTGCGTGAAGCTTTACTTTTATTACGTCCTGAAATATATGGTTCAATTGCTGAGGAGAAAGCCGAGCTAGATGGACTTCTTTATGTCCTGGACAGGCTTCCTAAGGGCATTGAAGAATGCTCTTTTATAAATCTTACAAGTGATGAGGGCTATGCGAATTCACATTTCAAACCAATTATTCCACCAAAGCGAAGACGGAATTGTTATCGGATTGATGAGGAACAAATGAATATTGAAATCACGCGCGGTCGATCTGATATTTATGATATTTTAACCCACCTTACCTTTCTTTTCATTGAGTCTCATAAGATTAGCAAGAAAGTCGTTATTGACGAAAGCGGCAGTACAACTCGTGATTGGCAGAAATTAGAAAAAACAGTATTATCCAATAAAAAACTCTCCCTTATTGAGAAAGAAATAGCAGTTACGCATACTGCTAATATCCTGGGGCGAACTTTTGACGAGTTGAATGCTGTCTATGAAAAATTCTCTACGCGCAAACAGCCAGAGAGATTCCTTTCGATCATTTATTGGCTAGGAAAATTAGCAATTGACGAAATTGGAGAAAACAAGAAACGTACTGTTACTTTTAGCCCAGTCCTTAGGGAACGATTAGGTCATCATATCCATGGTGAGATATGGGCCATAAACGTCAAGGAGGTGATGAAAAAGCATGGATTACTCGAGAGGCCAATTCACATAATAAGTGCAAACATGCACAGCGTCATGAATACTCTTTTTGCGCCATCAGCATTAAGAACATTAAAATCGAAAAAAGACATTTTTGAAGTTTACAAAGACCTGAGTGAAGATGTAAACAATGCGTTATGTACTAAAGTAACTAAGAATGCGTTACAGAACGGGATGATACCGATTGAGGACAGTTCTGGAACGAATATAAACGTACAGATATTCGATACCGCAAAGATGGACCTTTCAAAAACAGATTTATTACTAGACAAGAAAAAGGAAGTTTCGGAAAAGCCTGTTATATTTGTCATGGATTATGCATTTGGTGAACAAGCTTATGAAACCATTGATGAATTATTGAAGCCTTTAAATAATGGCAAAAGCAAGGTCCATTTGAATGTTGAATCGATTTCCATTATGGGGAAAGCAGGAATTCTAAGAGGAGGGAAAGGAGATATAATGATTCCTTCCTCACATATTTTTGAAGGGACGGCAGACAATTATCCTTTTAAGAATGAATTAAGCAATAGAGACGTCTCTGGAAAAGGAGTCGATGTTTATGAAGGAAATATGGTAACAGTTTTAGGGACCTCTTTGCAGAATAAAGAGATACTGAAATTCTTTCACGAATCTACATGGAATGTAATTGGTCTTGAAATGGAGGGTGCGCATTATCAAAAAGCCATTCAGGCGGCTTCAAAAATTAGAGGCAACATCAACCCGAATGTAAAGGTAAGTTACGCCTATTATGCAAGTGATAATCCTTTAGAAACAGGAAGCACTTTGGCCTCTGGCGGATTGGGAACATCTGGCGTGAGACCAACATATGTGATTACAAGAGCTATATTAGAGCAAATATTCAATAATTAATGATAATAAAATGAGTAACGAATTACCAAAACAACAATCCCCACAAGAAATAGATCTTGGTCAAGTATTTGGCTACATTGAAAGATTCTTTAAAAAGATAGGGGAGTTGATTACTGAGTTTTTCAAGTTCTTGTTATTAGCAATTAAAAAAATTGGGATACTGCTCCTTTTCATAATTGCAACAATAAAGAAGCATTTTCTGAAAATTGCTCTTGCAGGAGTCTTAGGATATG
>JABDMQ010000163.1 GCA_013001365.1 Flavobacteriaceae bacterium | reverse complement strand
GACTGTAATCGAGTCAACAGAAACAACACAGGAAGAAGAAATTGTAGAAGTTGAGGAAGTAGAAGTTGAGGAAGTTGAAGAAGACATTGAGGTTCCTTTTGCGGTAATTGAGAACGTGCCAGTTTATCCAGGTTGTGAAAAAGGAAACAATGCAGCAAAAAAGGCTTGTATGTCGTCCAAGATACAGAAGTTCGTGCAGAAGAAATTCAATACAGAATTGGCTGGTGACCTAGGTCTAACTGGAAAACAAAGAATTAATGTTGTATTCAAGATCGACAAGAACGGTAATGTTACTGGAGTAAGGTCAAGAGCGCCACACCCGCGATTGGAGCAAGAAGCAGCCAGGGTAATAAATGCACTGCCTAAAATGAAACCAGGTAAGCAAAGAGGAAAAGCAGTTATTGTACCTTATTCTTTACCGATAATTTTCCAAGTTCAAGATTAAGAATTATTAAATAGATAATATCAGAATCCCATCTTAGTTTTAATTAGATGGGATTTTTTGTTGTTAGAAATTGAATTTTAGGATTTACCGCGGTGCCATTTTATATATTCCATTCTTAAAAAAATAGTATCTTCGAGCAAACAAATGTTTTTCATACTACAGGCATGAAGAGACTGACCCTACTTATAGCATTTTTGAGCTTTTTAAATGCTTTTTCCCAAGACGACGAATATTCCAAACCACCAATATTTCCTGAATGCGCTGATGAGGTCATAGAAAATCTTAGGGAATGCTTCAACGCAACACTGTATAATTTCATTATTGACAATTATAAAGTATCCGAAATTGCTAAGAGTGAAGAATACTCTGGAAAAATTGGAGTTTTGTTTGAAGTTGATAAAGAAGGCAATTTCAAGGTGTTGTATATAGATGCATTTTACGATGAGCTTCGAAATGAAACCAACCGCGTTTTTGATCTATTACCGCAGATCAAGCCTCCAACTTATAATGGAGAGGTAACATTTTCTCAATATTCCATGGAGATTCCAATACCGTTGCAGGAGTATCAAGCTATTTCGCAAGGAGAAAAGGACATTTCTGCACAAGAACAAGTTTCCGAGCTTGAAATAATTGCCAAGAAAGAATTCGATAGTATAAATGGATCTTTGAAGCCTTATGAAGATGATGAATATTCAAGCCAAGTAAATATACCCTTTACTCATAGTGCATATTCACGATTTGATAGATCAATGAATCTTGTCGGCACTAATAGTCATACTGCTGCAAAACCTTTTGTTTATGCCGATGTTTCAAAATATCATGACTTTGCCAAAGAAAACGAAACCCTTTTAAAAGGAAGTGATTCATGGTGGTCCAGGAAGTTATGGGACGAGCATTTAGTGCAATTGAAGGGCAAGGATTATTGGTTCACCATAGATCCAATTTTTGATTTTTCAGTTGGAAAGAATACGGACTCTGATCATGATGGTACGTTCAATAATACAAGAGGAGTTTACATTCAAGGTGGACTAGGCAAGAAATTGAATTTTTCGGCTTCGATATTTGAAAGTCAAGGTAGGTTTCCAGATTATTTTAATCGGTTTGCTGAAACCCTAAAACCTTTTGGGCCTGATCCAGGAGTAATTCCAGGTAGAGGGATTGCTAAACGTTTCAAGAAAGATGCTTATGATTTTCCAGTGGCAGAAGGTTATCTTTCTTATGCACCAGCAGATTTTCTGAATATACAGTTTGGTCATGGAAAGAACTTTATTGGAGATGGATATCGTTCCCTATTAATGAGTGATAACGCGAGTCCCTATCCATTCCTAAAGTTAAATACTAAATTCTGGAAAATCAAGTATACGAATACTTGGATGTGGCTGCGTGATTTAAGGCCAGAAGTGACAGAGGATGGGGCATTCTTGACGAAGTACATGGCAAATCATTATTTGAGTTGGAATGTATCAAAAAGATTCAATTTAGGATTATTCGAATCGGTTATGTGGACCAATACCAACGACCGAGGATTTGATGTCAATTATTTAAATCCCGTTATTTTTTACCGAGCGATAGAGTTCGCCACTGGTCCTGATGCTGGTAATGCTATTATTGGTCTTTCTTCGAAATTTAAATGGAATGACCAAGTGAATTTATACGGGCAATTCATTTTAGATGAATTTTCTTTGAATGACGTTAAAGCTGGTAATAAGAGTTGGAAAAACAAATTTGGTTTTCAGTTAGGAGCAAAATACTATAATGC
>JABDMQ010000129.1 GCA_013001365.1 Flavobacteriaceae bacterium | reverse complement strand
ACCGTAGACCATACAAAAGTTGCAGGCAGTTCAGACCTTATCAATTTTCCAATGTTAATTGATATAACAGATACTTCATTGAGAAACATTAGCAATGGTGGCTCAATGGACAATATTAACGGATACGATTTTCGATTTACAATGAATTGTTTCTCTGTATTGGATCATGAACTCGAATCTTATGATGAATCAAGTGGTAGACTTATTGCTTGGGTTCGTATTCCAGCTTTATCTGCAACCTCAGCAACAGTCATTGAAATGGAGTTTGGAAATTCCGCAATAACAACAGATCAATCAAGCACTGCTGTTTGGTCTTCCGATTATGAGGCCGTTTGGCATTTGAACAATGACTTTTCAGATGCATCTGGAAATATTGTCGATGGAACAAATGACGGTTCAACAGGGGCAAATGCCAAGATTGCAAACGGCCGACAATTCAATGGTCCGACGGACAGAATTCTATACGGGGCCACTCCATTATTAAAAAATACAACAGGTGCTACCTTGTCGGCTTGGGTAAATGCAGATATAATAAACTCTGATGCACATTTGATTGCTATAGGAACTGGACAACCAGCTCCAACTCCAGATTCGAGAGCTCAATTGGCATTGGTCAATAACCAGCCGGAAATTGGAGGAAGAGCCGATGATTTCGATTGGTTCTATACTGCCCGATCAGACAACGCTATTGGCACCGGAGACTGGTATTATGTAACAGGAACCATAAACTACACGAATTCAGATCTCAAGGTATATATTAATGGCGTTGAGCAAAGAGTAACTAACTATGCCAACGGGGTTATGGGTGGACCACCAACGTTCTCACAACCAAATACAGACAATAGCGACTCGAGCAATAGTGGCCTTGGAGCAGATGATGATGGCGTATGGTACTTCACCAACGGAATCCTAGATGAGCCTAGAGCAATTAATACCATTAGGTCTTCAGATTGGATCCTGACCGAATTCAACAACCAGAACTCACCTTCAACATTTTACTCAATAAATAGCTGTAGTTGTCCGTCGACAGTCGATACCGATCAGGATGGAATCTTTGATTCTCAAGATGTGGATGATGATAATGATGGGATCTTGGATTTAGACGAATACGAATGTCCAGCACTAGTAAATAATTTTATATGTAACTGGATCATGGACAATCCTTCCAATAGGAATGAAGGCTTAATCGATGACTCAACAATTGTGGCATCTGTTCAAGACTACACTCAAGGAACAGGTATTACACTGGATACATCTTCAAGTTATATAAGAATAAGCAATGCTCAAACATTAACTCTTGGGGAGGCCATAGCAGATGGCGACTATACCCAATATGATTTCACGACACAGGCAGGCATAGAAGCAGCTCGTTTTAGCAGGATGCGATACCGAAAACCAGCAGGTACTGCTCTAAATTTCCAATATAATATGGGAGTCGTCGTTTCAGATGACAATTTTGCAACGAGCGAAGTCCTGCTTCAGGATTTCTATGTAGATGAAACCGGAATATTGAGTCAATTCTATGTCGATTTTGAAAATACAGGATATTTCTTAAAGCCAGCAACATCCTACTCGTTTAGAATCTATTTCTATAACCTGACCAATTACCCAAATACAGCAAATTTTGATAATTTCTATCTCGTGGCGGAAAAATGCACGGCACCTTTAGACTCCGATGGTGACTCAATTTATAATCAATTAGATCTTGACAGTGACAACGATGGTATCCCTGATAATGTTGAAGCACAACCTACTATAGGTTATACTGCACCTAGTGGCACCATTAATACTTCAGGAGCCTTCATTGGGCTTTGGGATAACTATGGCAATGGATTGGTAGTTGAAAATACAGATGGAACAGACTTAACAGATGTTCTCGATACAGATTCTGACAATGATGGTACACCAGACATCCAGGAAAATGGTATGGCCAATGCCATTTTGGGAACAGATACCGATTCAGATGGATTGGATAACAACTTTGAAGGTGGAAACCTGAACGATCCATTAGATGTTAATGATGAAATAGACGACCCATCTGCTTCCATTTTACCGGATTCTGATGGCGACCTTGCTTCTGGTGGCGATCTGGATTTTAGAGACTCATTCGATTCTAGTTTAGCTTGCTTACCTGTTTCAGGAACAAATTCAATTTACGGGAGCGTATTTATTGACCTGAACCAAGACGGTAATTATGATGCTGCTGAAAACCCCCAATCCGGTGTAACTATTAACCTTTATCAAGACACCAATGCTAACGGTATTATAGATGGAGAAGAAAGTATCGTGCAATCTACAACAACAAATGCCGAAGGGGATTACCTATTCAGTGTGACTCCAATAATTCTAACGAATCAATCCTTTTCAAAACGAGTTGATACCGATACAGACGATGGCACACAATTTAACAACGATAGCCAAATTCTGTATGATGTAGGCCTTGATTTTGAAGATGAAGATCCATACACGGGCGTCCGTATCAATAATATTACCATACCTAAAAATGCAACAATTAATAGTGCAACCTTAACTTTTATAGCTAATGCCAGTAATTCTGCAGGTTCCATGAATTACGAGATCAGTGTGCAGGATTCCGACAATCCAGTAACCTTTAATGGAATTGACAATGATATTCTAAACAGGTTTGACGATACAAATAAAATTTCATGGTCTAATATAGGTGATTGGACGCTTAATAACCCTTTCGATACTCCCGATCTTTCAACCTTAGTACAAAGTATAGTCAATCGTTCCGGATGGATTTCTGATAACAGCATCGCATTTATCTTTAAATACTTAAGTGGAAGCGATGAAAGAGAGGCTGTGTCTTATGATAACGACCCTTCAAGAGCAGCATTACTACAGGTAAATTATGATGCAATAGCTTCTGCATCTTATATTGCAATTATTGATGAAAGTACACTGCCTAATGGTTCTGTATTAACCTCAAATAGTGAATTGCCGATATCTTTCTCATCGATAGACGAAACGAGTTGTAACAACAATTTTGGATACATTGCCAAATGTGTTGATGCACCAAGTATTGATTCTGACGGCGACGGTATAAATGATGCCTGCGATATAGATGATGATAATGATGGTATCCTGGATGTTGACGAAGCCAATGCACAAACAAGCGGTGGATTTGGATGGTCGCATAATACTACGGGTACAAATATCAATATGGATAATATTTGGTTTACAGTAGATGGCTGGTTCATGTCCAGTTTTGCGGATGAAAGCTATGGAAGCCTAGATTTTACTGTTGAATCATCATTTGTTAAAGTAAGGAACATAACGTCTAATACTTATGCTGAAGCACTAGCTAATGATCATTATATTGAGTATGAGGTAACGGTTGCAAATACTGTCTTAGACCCATCCATTCTTCTATTACGAAATGGCTGGAATGGCGGAACTGATGGAGATTCCTATCATGTAGCGGTCGCCATTTCTGATGATGGATTTACATCTTCAACAACGGTTAACCAAGACGAATATATTTTTAATGATACCGGATCCTACATCTTCTGGCAACACTTATCGGCCGATTATATTATGTATCCAAATCAAACCTATACTGTTAGAATTTACTTCTATGATACCGATCCTGCATCTTCCCCGGAGGATTTTGCTATTTGGGATGATTTTAGGTTTGAAGTTCAGGGGTCTCAAGTAAGAGATTTTGACACTGATTTAATAAACGACCATCTTGATATCGATAGTGATGATGATGGTATACCGGATAATGTAGAAGCTCAAACAACTGCAGGTTATTCTGCACCAAGTGCCTCTGTTAACAGCTCTGGTTCAGAAATTGGTCTTTGGGATAATTATGGTACAGGACTTACACCAGTAAATACAGATGGGACAGATGAAGTCGATTTCCTCGATACGGATACCGATAATGACGGTACTCCAGATATTCATGAAAATGGTATGGCTAATGTCACTTCGGGAACTGATACAGATTCTGACGGTCTCGATGATGCCTTTGAAGGAGGCAATTTAAACGATTCTCAGGATGTGAATGACGAAATCGATGACCCAACTGACCTCAGTGTCCTGCCAGATGCCGATAATGACCTTGCCTCAGGAGGTGATCTTGATTATAGAGATTTTATCGACTTTGGTTCTGCCACCATTGACTTTGATGGTGTAGACGATTATCTGTCAACATCTGAGTTCTTGATCGGGGCACAAGAAGTAACGGCCATGGCTTGGATCAAGATCGATCCATCCAATATGGGTGCTACAGATACAAAGTACGTATTAAGCAACAGTGGGGTATTTCAAATAACAGTTGTATCGGGCAACAGCATTAACTTTTCCTTCAAAAGATCGACTGGCTTCACTACCGTCGGAGCCATTCCGGTTAATTATGGAGAATGGCATCATATTGCCGTGAGCTTTTCAGGAATCTCTGGTGAGGTGAAAATGTACAGCAATGGTTTGACATCAGGGCCAGTAGGTACCGATTTTACGGGTGAAACCATTACTTCTCATTTTAATGGTAATGGCAACTTCGAAATAGGAAGGCGAGCTATCACCACTCCAGGCAACTCCTATTTTCCTGGTGAAATTGATGAAGTCCGAGTATTCAATACCGCATTGACGGACGAGCAAGTTCAGCAAATGGTCTATCAAGAAATTTTAGAAAACGGAACTTACGTTAGAGGAAACTTGATTGATAAGGACATTATTGACCACACGACCTCAAACAGGATCGATTGGACAGAATTAGAGGCATATTTCCCATTTACACATATTAAAGAAGGGAAAACCATTGACGGATCATCAAAATCAAGGGATTTGACCTTGCACAACATCACTACAATACAAAACCAATCGGCTCCAATGCCATACGAAACCATCATAGATGGTCCATGGACCACAGAGACCACATGGCTACATGGCGATGTCTGGGACATCGAGGATGTTGCTAATAACAAGGATTGGAGTATCGTTCATATTAAGGATAACGTTACGACCAACGAGTCTCATACGCAATTAGGAATGTTCATTGATACGGACAAAACCTTGTCAGTTAGTGGTGAAAATGAAATCAATAATTCATGGCTTCTAGAACTCAATGGAGCCCTCGACCTTGAAGACGATTCACAATTGGTACAAACGGAACATAGTGACCTTGTCACCTCCGCAACAGGAAAAATACTAAGACGTCAAGAAGGCAATACAAACATATATTGGTACAATTACTGGTCATCACCAGTAGGGACACTTGGAGCAACTACATTGTCGGACAACAATGGACCAACAAATAATACTAACAACACGCCTTTCAGGATTGATATGCTTAAGGACGCTGACGGCGATGCCTTGGCATTCACTTCTAACTTCGATGGCGACGAGGGTCTACTGAGCAATAGATGGTTATACAGTTACCAGAACGGTTTGACCTACTGGGATTGGGTAGCCTTAACGCCAACTAGTCCAATAGAACCGGGAATTGGCTATATCCATAAGGGTACAGGATACGACTCCAATCCAGACATGGATATTACAGAACAAGGATATATTTTCGAAGGCAAGCCCAATAATGGAACCATCTTGATTGAGGCAGACGATGTAACCAACATATATGAAGCTACAAATGGTGGTGAAAGCGTAAAGGACACCACCCTTGTCACATCTTTGGTCGGAAACCCTTATCCAAGTGCTCTAGATGCTCGACAATTCATTGCTGACAATGCTGGCGTTATACAAGGGACCATACAGTTATGGGAACAATGGGCAGGCGGCACTCATATTCTTGGAGAATACGAAGGCGGTTATGGCTACATCAACAGCTTAACAACAGAACGTGCCTACCAGGATCCGGATATTCCAATTG
>JABDMQ010000102.1 GCA_013001365.1 Flavobacteriaceae bacterium | reverse complement strand
ATTGTTAATATGAAACGCCTAATACAATATATCGCTAATAAATGTGTATTTTTCTCTAATAAATAAATCTATTATGGTGAAGTTAAAATCCTTGCTAATTTGTTTAATATCGTTCGGAACACTTCTTTCTCAAAATGACATACCAAAGGATTACCTAAGTAAAGAATTCCATAAAGAAAGACGAGATGCCCTGAGAGCTCAAATGCCACCCAATAGCATTGCGACGTTTTTTGCTAATCCAGTAAGGAATCGATCCAATGATGTACAATACATTTATCATCAAGACCCTAATTTTTATTATTTAACGGGCTATAAAGAACCACATGCTGTTCTAGTCATTTTCTCTGATGTACAAACGAACGCTAATGGAGAGACATACAATGAACTTCTTTTTGTTCAAGAGAGAAATCCGCAAGCAGAGATGTGGACAGGTAAACGTTTGGGAACTGAAGGAGCAAAGCAGCAGCTTGGTTTTGATATTGCCCTTAACGGTAAAGAATTTTTTAATTCTAATATAGACTACAATTCTTTTGATAAGATCATGTTCAATAATTTTCATGATGACTATAGGGATTCGCGACGTAATGGAGCAGACCTTTATGACCTGATAAATTCATATAAATCCGATATTGGATACGATAACTATGAGGAGCCTTCGCAGATCCTTGAAATAGCCTATAGAATGATAAAGGAAAGTACTGTGGAGACAAGCGCTAATGTCGTGCAAAGGCTTAAGGGTGCATATGATAGATTTCCAGAGTTAAAATCGGATCCAATCATATCGCAATTCGTTGATGCAGACGAAAGCATTCTAAGAATGGAGTTAAAGCAACAAGCCATAAAGATCGAAGCAGAAAAACCCAAAAGTAAGTTAGATTCAAAATCCCTTTCTACCATAATGGCAGGGTTAAGGCAGATCAAGACAAAAGAGGAAATGATATTACTGAAAAAAGCTGTAAGGATTTCCGCAATGGGACAGCGTGAAGTTATGAAAGCCATGCACCCTAATATGTCCGAGACTGAAGTACAGGGAATCCATGAGTATGTTTACAAGAAATATGGTTCTGAATATGAAGGTTATCCAAGTATAGTTGGAGCAGGTGAAAACGGCTGTGTGCTGCATTATATAGATAACAATAAAATGACCTTGGAAAATGACTTAGTATTAATGGACCTTGGTGCAGAGTATCATGGGTATACAGCTGATGTTACAAGGACAATACCTGCCAATGGAAAATTCACAAAAGAACAAAAACTCATTTACGATTTGGTATATGATGCTCAGGAGGCTGGAATTGATGCTGCACGGAAGGGCAATAGCCATAATTCTCCTGACGCCGCAGCCCGGAAGATCATAAATGCTGGACTTGCAGAATTGGGCATTATTCCTTCAGCTAACTCCAGGCATTCCTATTTTCCTCATGGCACTTCGCATTATCTTGGATTGGATGTTCATGACCCTGGTTTACGTGGGCCTTATGAATCAGGAATGGTAATTACCGTAGAACCCGGAATTTATATTCCTGAAGGCAGTGACTGTGATAAAAAATGGTGGGGAATTGCCGTGCGGATAGAGGATGATATTCTAATCACTGATAGCGACCCTATCAACCTTTCATTTGAAGCTCCACGGAAATCCTCGGAAATTGAGAAACTTATGGCAGAATCTAGTGCCTTGGATGATTTCAAGCTTCCAAAACTTGATAAGGATTAAATTTGCATTGAGTTCAAGCTAATCAGCTTATATTTGACTTTCAGCTTATTCACATGAAAATATTTTCGAAAGAACAGATTTACGAAGGAGATAAACTCACTACAGAGAAACAAGGCATTTCCTTTAATGAATTGATGGAACGCGCGGGCACACAGATTTTTAATTGGTTGCACACGCGAATGCAAGGTGCTCAAGTTCCTGTTCATGTGTTCTGTGGTATAGGCAATAATGGAGGAGACGGGTTGGTAGTTGCAAGACACTTGGTAACCCATGGATATAATGTGCATACTTATGTAGTTAATTGTAGCGACAAAAGATCAAAGGATTTCTTGGTGAATTATGATCGCATAAAGAATGTCACTAAGAAATGGCCTTTATTATTGACATGCAAAGAGGAGTTTCCGCTTATTCATCGTGATGACATTATAGTTGACTGTGTATTCGGAATCGGGTTGAATCGACCTGTAGATGAATGGGTAAAGCAATTGTTCCAACATTTTAGGATGTCCAAGGCATTTACATTATCCGTGGATATTCCTTCTGGCCTTTATCCAGATAAGGTGCCAGAAGATGAGAATGGAGTAGTCTATGCAAACCATACTTTGAGCTTTCAGACGCCCAAGCTTGTTTTTTTCTTACCGCAAACCGCAAGGTATACACAACAATGGGAAGCATTGGATATAGGTATAGACCCTGAGTATCTCTTCACTACTGAAACGGAAGCAGAACTCATTGGAAAATACGAAGTAATACCAATGTATCGACCACGAGATAAATTCTCTCATAAAGGAACTTATGGTCATGCGATGATCATAGGAGGGAGTTATGGAAAAATGGGAGCTATTGTGCTTGCCGGAAAAGCAGTCATGGCTGCAGGTGCTGGATTACTTACGAATTTCATTCCTAAATGTGGTAATATAATTTTACAGACTGCATTGCCTGAAGCAATGGCTATAATGGATGCAGATGAGGAAGTAATAAGCAATATTCAAATTGATATTCAGCCTACAGTCATTGGAATAGGAATGGGAATGGAAACGGATAAAAAAACCGCTGCTGGTCTCGAAGCATTCTTGAAGACAAACAGAGTGCCATTGGTTGTAGATGCAGATGCACTTAACATTATTTCCAAAAAGAAGACCTTATTGAAATATCTACCTAAGGAAAGTGTCTTAACACCCCATGTTAAGGAATTAGAGAGGTTAGTAGGAGCATGGTCTGATGATTTTGATAAACTAAAAAGGGCAAAGTCACTTGCAAAAAAACACGATTTAATTGTCGTAATAAAAGGTGCCCATACTATAACTGTTTATAAGGATAAGCTTTTTGTTAATACGACGGGCAATCCAGCATTAGCTACGGCGGGTAGTGGTGATGTTCTAACTGGAATGATTACGGGGTTGATTTCTCAAGGGTATGATCCTTTTGAAGCATCTGTTTTTGGTATTTACCTCCACGGAAGATCCGCAGATATCGGTTTGCAGGATCATGGATTTGAATCTTTTGTTGCCAGTGACATCATTGCATATGTTGGAGAAGCATATAAAGACCTGTTTAAACAAGAGCCAGAAACTACACCACAAGAAGAAGGCTCTACAGAACAGGAATAATTAGAAGGTCATATAAGAATTTTGGTGTTAATGCTTGCAAATATTCCTATGAATGATTTCTTTTGATGAACTATGTCAAATTTACATTATATAAGCTCAGAGCCCTTAAGTCTTGCAAAAGTCCATGATATTTTCATGAATCAAAAAACTTTGGTTCTATCAGAAGAATCAAAAAAGAAAATCCAAGAATGCAGACAATATCTTGACGAGAAGCTTAAAGAGAATAAAGATCCTATATATGGCATAAATACTGGGTTTGGATCACTTCATAATGTGAAAATTTCTAAAAAGAATCTTACCAAATTGCAGGACAATCTAGTTATGTCCCATGCATGTGGAACAGGAGACCTTGTCCCAACCGATATAGTAAGATTAATGCTTTTACTCAAAATCCAATCATTGAGTTATGGTCATAGCGGCATTCAATTAAGAACGGTCGAACGCCTTATGGATTTCTATAACGCAAATATCCATCCAGTTGTTTATACTCAGGGATCTTTAGGAGCATCCGGTGATTTGGCTCCCTTAGCGCATTTGGCACTTCCTTTGTTAGGAAAAGGAGAAGTGATATATAATGACGAGCGTTACCCATCAGAAAAAGTTTTGGAAAAGTTCAATTGGAAACCCATTGATCTTGAATCTAAAGAAGGTCTCGCACTTCTTAATGGCACACAATTCATGAGCGCTTATGGCATTTATGCATTGTTCAAGGCCTTTCGACTTGATTATTTTGCAGACTTGATCGCTAGTATTTCCTTAGATGCTTTTAATGGTCATCTAGAGCCCTTTCAAGAACTGGTTCATTTGGTTAGGCCACATAATGGCCAGTTAAAAACAGCACATAGAATACGAGAATTCCTGGAAGGAAGTGAATTGATGAACCAGAAAAAGGACCATGTCCAGGATCCATATTCATTTAGATGTGTGCCCCAAGTGCATGGTGCTACCAAAGACACCTTAGAATTCGTAAGAAAGACATTCATAACTGAAATTAATTCAGTGACAGATAATCCCAATATCTTTAAGGAAGAAGATTTAATCGTTTCAGCTGGCAACTTTCATGGTCAACCGTTAGCACTGGGTTTGGACTATTTGAAAATTGCAATGGCAGAAATCGGTAATATTTCAGAAAGAAGGACATTCCAATTGGTATCAGGATTGCGTGGGCTTCCAGCATTTCTAGTTGACCATCCTGGACTTAATTCTGGTTTCATGATTCCACAATATACGGCAGCAAGTATAGTGAGTATGAATAAACAATTGGCCACTCCCGCAAGTGTCGATTCTATTGTTTCATCTAATGGTCAGGAGGATCATGTAAGCATGGGTGCGAATGCAGCTGTGCAGGCTTTAACATTGATAGAAAATGTTGAACGTGTTTTGGCTATTGAATTACTTAACGCCTCTCAAGCCTTAGGATTTCGAAAGCCAATAAAGACTTCAGGGTTCCTTGAAAGTTTTTTAAGTGAGTATAGGAAAGATGTACCTTTTATCAAGGAGGATGAGGTGTTGCATGACGACATTGAGAAATCAATACAATTCCTAAAAACTACAGAGATAGATTCTTTATTGGTATTCGGTTAAATAAATGACTCTATCCATTGAACCGCTTCTTCAAATGTTTGGAAAACATTGAAGGGCTTCTTGATGAAATGTTTTTCAACTTGTATGTCATGACCATTGGAATATTCCTTGATCACTGCAAAGCATTTCAATTGAGATATATTATTCAATGCTCGATATCCAAGGGGATTAACTGAATACGAGTTCGCCTTATCACATATATAACCATAAGGTTGGTCTTTATAATACTGTGATAAGATAATTTCCAATTTCTGAATTTGGTCTATTCCCAAATGAACACCTTCCTTCACTTTCATTAAAGCAAATTTCTTGAAGAAGATCAAAGTACCAATTTCCATTACGGATTTAGCTTCAAAATGGGGGACCTTTGAATCTGTTTTGTTTGACATGATTAATAGCACTTAATTGTTAAAGTAATATATTTAAATGTTAAAACAGTTGTAGTAGGTCTGACCACAATTCTAATTATAAATATCGTTTAAATACATATATAATCGATGTATTACAATTATGTAATATATATCTTATATTTTACACAGCGCAATTCACGCAAAATCGATTCTGGGGAACAAGCAAAATTCGTCCCAAAGGAATCGGATTATGACATTTGGCACAAATCCCGAAATCATCATTATCGAGATTTCCCAGCGCTATTTTCAGGTTTTTCAATTTTTGTTCTGCCTTTTTCAATGCAGCATCATTAACAGACTTATTATTTATGGCATCCATACGAGAGACACGACCAATAGCATTCTCTGGGGCAATAGGTTTAGTCAGTTCCCTGTATTTTTCAATTGATTTTTTAGTTAATTCGATTTCTTCCAACATTATCTTGTTGATGTCTTTCTTTTCTTTAGGAGTCATAAATCATTATCTAAAAAAAAAGCCAGCTAGATAATTAGCTGGATTTTCGAAATAAAACGTATAAAAATGTATTACTTAGCAGGTTTAGCTGCCTTTTCTATCTTTATAAAGAGCTCATCCTTCTTCTTGTCGAGGTCCATGTATATCTTATCACCTTCATTTATTTGAGAATTAATGATCTCTTCAGCCAGAGTGTCTTCGATATATTTCTGTATGGCACGTTTCAATGGTCTTGCTCCATATTGCTTATCAAATCCTTTATCAGCAATATATGATTTTGCGTTTTTACTGAGTTTAAGTATATATCCAAGCCCCTTAATCCTATCAAGTAGCTTAGCAAGTTCTATATCTATGATCTTGTCGATATCATCTTTGTCTAGAGTATTGAATACGACCACATCATCAATTCGGTTAAGGAATTCTGGTGCAAATGCCTTTTTCAATGCATTCTGAATTACGCTTCTAGCATTCGCGTCCTCTTGTGCTTTTTGAGCAGCTGTACCAAATCCAACTCCAGTACCAAAATCCTTGAGTTTTCTGGCCCCAATATTCGAGGTCATGATTATTATGGTGTTCCTGAAATCTATCTTTCTTCCTAGGCTATCTGTTAAGTAACCATCGTCCAATACCTGAAGCAGCATATTAAAGACGTCTGGATGTGCTTTCTCGATCTCGTCCAGGAGGACAACAGAATAAGGCTTGCGCCTGATTTTTTCGGTAAGTTGACCACCCTCTTCATATCCTACATAACCTGGAGGCGCTCCAACTAAACGTGAAATAGCGAATTTTTCCATGTATTCGCTCATATCAATTCGTACAAGAGCATCTTCACTGTCAAATAACTCGCGAGCAAGAACCTTGGCAAGTTGCGTCTTTCCAACACCAGTCTGTCCTAGGAAAATAAACGAACCTATAGGCTTGTTCGGGTCTTTTAATCCAGCTCTATTTCTTTGAATAGCCTTGACAACCTTTTCAACAGCTTCGTCTTGACCAACAACTTTACCGCTTATCAGTTCTGGTAATTGTGCCAATTTATTGCTTTCAGTTTGAGCAATCCTATTTACAGGTACACCGGTCATCATAGAAACCACATCAGCTACATTATCTTCGGAAACCACTTCACGATGCTGTTTCGATTCCTCTTCCCACTGCTCCTGAGCTTCAGAAAGGGCCTTTTCAAGTCGTTTTTCGTCATCTCTTAGCTTAGCAGCCTCTTCATACTTTTGCTTCTTAACGACCGAGTTCTTGGTTTCCTTGACTTCTTCTAATTGTTTCTCAAGTTCGAGGATCTGTTGCGGAACATCAATATTGGTAATATGAACACGGGAACCTGCTTCATCCAAGGCATCAATTGCCTTATCCGGAAGAAATCGCTCCGTCATATATCTATTCGTCAATTTAACACAAGCTTCAATGGCCTCATCAGTGTAATCCACATTATGATGCTCTTCATACTTGCTTTTAATGTTATTGAGGATTTCAATGGTCTCTTCAACCGTAGTTGGTTCTACGATCACTTTTTGAAAACGCCTTTCTAAAGCACCATCTTTTTCAATGTATTGACGGTATTCATCCAAGGTTGTGGCACCAACACATTGTATTTCTCCTCTTGCCAGGGCTGGTTTGAACATATTAGATGCATCAAGGCTTCCAGTTGCTCCTCCAGCTCCAACGATGGTATGAATTTCATCAATGAACAAGATGATATCATCATTTTTTTCAAGTTCATTCATGACCGCTTTCATTCTCTCTTCAAACTGACCACGATATTTTGTTCCTGCCACTAAACTAGCGAGATCAAGGGTCACAACCCGTTTATTGAATAGAATCCTAGAGACTTTTCTTTTCACTATTCTATTGGCCAAGCCTTCAGCTATTGCGGATTTACCAACTCCAGGTTCTCCGATAAGAAGCGGATTGTTCTTCTTTCGTCTACTTAATATTTGGGATACTCTCTGGATTTCCTTTTCACGACCAACAACAGGATCCAATTTCCCTTCTTCGGCCATCACAGTAAGGTCCCTTCCAAAATTGTCCAGCACAGGGGTTTTTGATTTTTTGTTCCCTTTGCTTCCGGATGGTTGATTAAACACATTTTCTTTCGAAGAATCATCTCCTTCAATATTGTCGTCATCGCCAGGAAAAGATTCCGACTTAGGCGAATCTATATAATCGTCTTCGTTTGCTATCATGAATTTGAATTGTTCTTTAACGCTATCATAGTCTACTTTGAGCTTATTCAATAGCTTGGTAGTTGGGTCATTTTCATTACGCAAAATGCATAGAAGCAAATGCGCTGTATTTATTGAAGAACTCTGAAACAATTTCGCTTCCAGAAACGTAGTCTTCAATGCACGTTCAGCTTGTCTCGTGAGGTGCAGGTTCTTCTTCTCGTTAGTCGCCACAGCAACATTTGGGTTGGCTGGGCTTAAGATCTCTACTTTTCTACGTAGGTGGTTAAGGTCGATATCAAGTGCGCTCAAAATATTGATCGCTTTGCCATTGCCGTCTCGTAAAAGTCCAAGCATTAAATGTTCCGTACCAATGAAATCATGGCCTAACCGTAACGCTTCTTCTTTGCTGAACGCAATAACGTCTTTTACTCTTGGGGAAAAATTATCATCCATTTCTTAAATTCCTTTCTGCATTAAAAATAGTAAAAACAACTTTAATTATTCAAAAATCATACCCTATTGAGATGATCTCTGGCTAATAGACAAAAAAAACTTTAGAAAATCAAAGTTTTTAACATCATACTTATTAACGAAAAAGAGTCAAATTATTGTTAATAAATAGCTTCAAAAATAGGTAGTCAATAGCCCCAAAACCCTAACAAAATGGTTATCTTAGCACGATTTGACAAACTAATGAAAAAACCAAACTAAATTACTATGGCAGAAGGAGAAAAACTCATTCCCATTAACATTGAAGATGAAATGAAATCGGCATACATTGACTACTCAATGTCGGTCATTGTGTCACGTGCATTACCAGATGTCAGGGATGGGTTAAAACCAGTTCATCGACGTGTTCTGTATGGAATGCATGAACTGGGTGTAAGAGCCAACACGGCACATAAGAAATCAGCAAGGATCGTTGGTGAAGTATTAGGAAAGTATCACCCTCATGGAGATACCTCCGTTTACGATACAATGGTACGAATGGCGCAGGAATGGAGTTTACGCTATATGTTAGTCGATGGTCAAGGTAACTTTGGGTCCATTGATGGCGATAGTCCAGCAGCAATGAGATATACAGAGGCAAGAATGAAAAAGATCTCTGAGGAAATGCTTGCGGATATCGATAAGGAAACTGTAGATCATAAATTGAATTTTGACGACACTCTTGAAGAGCCTACAGTTCTCCCAACTAGAGTGCCTGGTCTTTTGGTCAATGGTGCGTCAGGAATTGCCGTTGGAATGGCTACTAATATGCCTCCACATAATCTTTCGGAAGTTGTTGATGGAACAATAGCTTACATTGATAACCATGATATAGAAATAGATGAACTTATAACTCATATCAAGGCACCAGATTTTCCTACTGGTGGAATTATTTATGGATATGATGGTGTAAAAGAGGCATTTCATACAGGACGCGGAAGAATAGTAATGAGGGCCAAGGCTGAAATTGAAGAGGTACAGGGCAGAGAGTGCATTATCGTTACTGAAATTCCATATCAGGTCAATAAGGCAGACATGATCAAGAAAACTGCCGATTTGGTCAATGATAAGAGACTTGAGGGAATATCATCTATTCGAGATGAGTCCGACAGAAAAGGAATGCGTGTGGTCTATGTACTTAAGAGAGATGCCATTCCTAACATCGTTCTCAATAAATTATATAAATACACTGCGCTGCAGTCTTCATTTAGCGTAAATAACATTGCATTGGTCAACGGTAGGCCACAATTATTGAACCTTAAGGAGTTAATCCACTATTTTGTAGAGCATCGCCATGAGGTAGTTGTAAGAAGAACCAAGTATGAATTGCGAAAGGCTGAAGAACGAGCTCATATATTAGAAGGATTGATTATTGCTTCAGATAACATTGATGAAGTGATAAAGCTCATTCGGGCATCTGCAAATGCCGATGAGGCACGAGAAAAATTGATAAAACGCTTCAAGCTATCGGAAATTCAAGCTAAGGCAATTGTAGAAATGCGATTACGCCAGCTTACAGGATTAGAACAAGATAAGCTTCGTGCGGAGTATGAAGAATTGATGAAAACCATCGAAGACCTTAAGGACATTCTGGACAAGAAGGATAGAAGAATGGAAATCATCAAGACAGAACTCCATGAAATCAAGGACAAATATGGCGATGA
>JABDMQ010000087.1 GCA_013001365.1 Flavobacteriaceae bacterium | reverse complement strand
CCTATATGCCGTATTCAGGTCGAACATGGTGCCTCCTGGATTAACAATTAATGCTGATAGCATTGTTGATGGTGCTTATTATTCTAACCTTAAGCTTACAGAGGAATCGTCATTGTCAAAATTCGGATGGCGTTGGTACAGGAATGGGGAAGTCGTAAATAATTTTGAAATGGATATTGGTGATAGCAAGAATATCTGGCTACAACGTTATAACTATAGTGGTGATGGGGTATTTGGAGAATTTGGTCCAGGAACTTACAATATAGTCATTCTCCTTGATGGTAATCCTGCCTTGAGCACCGAATTGATCATTGACCCAAGGCCAGGAGACTCATCAAATCAATGATCACTTTGCTAAAAATTTATTCATTAAGGCTTGAATTCATCATATTTCTCAGGTTGATTCGTGTTACCTAATTCAATTTTATAAGTATTCAAAAAAAAGCTATTTTTAGTTACCATAAAATCAATTGATCCATGACCATTAAACATTCTTCTCTCGCATTCCTATTGATATTTCTAATGGGAACAACATTGTTCGCTCAAAGAGCAAAATCAGAATCGACCTCATCAATATATTTTTCTATTCCAGCTTACGACCTGTCCACGAACACTGACCAGTTCCGATATGCATTCGCCATGGGTCAAACTGAATTTGAAAAACCCGAGACCATAGAGGTTGAAGAAGTATGTGTTGCTGCTAGCAGCAAGAATGTGCTTAAGGACGCTAAGAAAATCACGGTATATCAATACAGGGTGCCTGCTGAGATCAATGATGCTTACCTCATAGTTGAAAATGCTTCCGGTGATATTTTACATGCTGAAGAGTATACCAGCTACCAAAGAACAGGAAGCTTGGTCAATGAAACGGTCAATCGGATCTTCGGAGCTGACAAATGCTATTGGCACCCGTCGGTCTTGGAAGAGGCCTGGAAGGACGATAATTACTTATGGAAAAACGAACAACATCAGAACCTAAAAGACATTTTCCTGAATAGGGCCAAACAAAGTGCCGAGGCTGCCATGAAAGCTGGTTACACGAGTTATTCCGTGAATGTTTATACTGGTAAAGGTGGAAAAGGACATGACTACAGTGCCTTGGACCAAGCCCAGAACCAAGCCTTGGCGGCTTATAATAACATGCGCCAAAATGGTAAAGTGACCGATCAGGACATCAATCAGTTAAAGCAGCCTATGAATACCTGGTTAACACATCTAGAAACTGTGAACCTAAATGATAAAAATGCCAAGATCAATAGAAAAGTGGCACAGGGCCTTTACATGAACTTGGCAACGGCCTACTTTCAATCCCGCAATTTTGATGAGGCTTCCAAATTCTTGGAGCTTTATGAAGATGCTTATAGCAATGCGATTTCAAGAGGTTCGAACCAAGGGGTTAAGAATCTTTCTAATATGATCGTCAATCAAAGAAAAGGCCTGGCAGTAAACACTAATATTAGTAACGACTATGTCGCATTGAACAGTATTAGTATGCCATCCAATTTTAATGTTAACATAGAAGACCTTGGAGAAGGGATGGCCAGCGAACTTGGCGCACGTTATCATTTTCATTCCAAAGACAAGGAAAAGGAAGCCAATATCGCAGCCAGTGGCAGTATTTACAAGAGCAATATAAATCAAGGGCAATATGGACCGACCTTGGTGATGATGACTGTATATGATGGTGACCTCGATGAGTTTCCATTGGAAGTCACTGAGCTTGATGTTAAAGGAATGGTCTTTACTGGCGGTTATTCTTTTACGAGCCTTCCGCCAGATATCGGTAACATGACCAATTTGGAGCAGATTATTCTTATGGATAGCCAAGTCGCGAGCATACCTAAGGAGATAGGCAAGCTCACCAACTTAAAACGATTTAACCTTAATAGGACCAAGATCAGCACCTTGCCTGAATCGATCAAGAACCTGAAGAACTTGAAGATGCTTAACATCAAAAACACAAATGTTTCGGCGGCCGAAGCAGCAAAGATCAAGTCATGGCTGCCTAAAGGCTGTAAGTTAAAGCTGTAGGAAATACACTTGATGTTCGATGTTATTCAGATAATAACTCGTTAACAAAGCCTTCGAACTCTTTCTTGAATTCAACATACTTCTGCCCTGTTGCAGGCCCATTGAAACCTGTATGGATCTTACGTACTTTGCCTTTCTTGTCCATGAAAATAGTTGTTGGGTATGACAAGACATGATTAAGCATAGGAAGTTTTTTCTGTGCCTCGGCCTTATCCGAAGTTCCATATTGTGCCAACAAGATCGGATACTCAATACCTATTCGTTCCTTTAGGCGTCGCAGACTAGCAAAGGCTTTTTCTTCGGTTTTGGCATATTCAAAAGCGAGCGCAACGAATTCTAGGTCATCACTTGGATTGTTCTTGAAATACTCGGTGTAATACTTGCTTTCATCCAAGCAATTCGGGCACCAACTGCCCATGATCTGCACGATTACAACTTCATCCTGGAATTGCTCATCGCTTAAAGAAACCATATTACCCGCAAGGTCTGGAAAGCTGAATTCTATACTATCGAAACCATCTTTCAAGAACGTCAATTCGTTTTCGTTACGTAGTTCGTAATCTGGGTTAGGCTTTCCTTTGAATATTGCTTTATAATGATTCCCGGAGTAAAATTCACCCTTCATGCCATTACCATTCAAAGCTATCTTGGCTGTAAACAAGAATGCATGAGCCCCATCAAAAGCGGAAAATTTCAATTGATTACCACTTACGACGCCTTCTAAAAAACGGTAATCACCAGTTTCGGTTCGTATGGTACCTGTCATTTTATTAAAATCCTGTTCGAATATGCCTTTACCGACAAAGGTCGACCCATCTTGTTCAGTAAAGACCATTTCCCAAATACCGGAAATATCTAGATTTGTTGGTTTCACGTCCAAGAACCGATTACTGATATCGTATTGGAAATTAACTGGCACGTACCTGTCCAGGCTCTCCTTGATGTATTGGGCATCTGTGACCTTGCCATCCTTGAACTTTCCTGTGATATACCCTTCAAAGACTTGAAAATTAATTCGAATGGAATCATTGAAATAACTAATCTCGTCAACCTTAATAACTTCCTCTGCATTGTAAATCTCAATCATATCATCTTCGGTAACCTTAAAGTTAAATGGTAGTTCTTTATTGTCTTGAACTTCTAAGGTCGCACGATAATGCCCGGGCATTAATTTGGTGTGGTCATTTTGTTCGCAAGAGAAAAATATTAAAAGCGTAAAACATGATATTAGGATTCGCATAGTGTTTTTTTGGTGTATTTCGTTTTTAATCGAAAGTCAGTTTGTAAACTTACAAAAAAAGGCATCGCTAAAATGGATGCCTTTTTACAAAATATGTTTTTCGGAATTAGTTATCTATCATTTCCGAAAGTTTCGCTTTGCGCTTGGTAATTTTCTCCTTACCACTACTTATGGAGGTCTCAAGTTTCTTGATACGCTCTTCCACACGTGCAATCCTTGCTTCTCGTTTCGCTACTTCTTCTTCGGATAGGTTTCCTTCGGCTTGTTCGGCGGTTAATTTCTCCCTTGCTTTTGAAACTCGCTCTTTACTTTTACTCAATAGTTCTGAACGTTTTTCCATGTCTTTTTCTCTTTCTACCATGTTTTTTCGAACAGCAGCAGCACGTGCCTGACCGAACTCCTTGCCTTTTAATTCACCCTTATTTTTGCCATAGGCATTGCCGTTATCATCATCTTCATCATCGTCGTCATCATCATCATCATCGTCATCGTCTCTATTATCACCCTTTTCCTTCTTTTCTTTTTTATCCTTCTTCATTTTCTTTTCTTTCTTTTCGTCATCATCATCATCATCGTCGTCATCGTCATTCCCTTCTCCTTTTTCTTTGCGCTGCTTCATCTCTTTCATTTCTTTTTTTGCCGCCTCACGCCTTTCTTCCATTTCTTGTCGGATTTTTTCACGCTCTTCTGGAGTGGCATCTTTCATCTTCTCACGCAATTCTTGGAATTCAGCATTTGCTTCTTCCCTTTCCAATTTTTTCTCCATTTTCTTTTCCTTCTTGGCCTTGGCCTCCTTGGATTTTCCTTGTGCGAATCCGAATTGAATTCCAGCTGTTAGCATAAGCGCCATGGCCAATGCAATGATTCTTGTTGTTTTCATTTTGTTTGTTTTATTAAATACTATCTAACTCCTTTAATGCGTCCTCTAGTTCCTTGGCTTCTTGATCAATAGCTGCATCAATGCTATCGACTTCCTTTTCGATGGTCTCGATTTCTTCAATTGTTGTTTCTACCTCTTTTTCTTCTTTTTTGGCATCCCGGCAGGAAATCACTCCAAGAACCAGCATTATAAGGAAAGAACCTATTAATTTCTTCATGATAACGAGTTTAAATGTTTTTGTTTTTTATGGAAATAGATCATTGTAGAGTATATACAAAATTCTATCTTTGTTTCCTTATACAATCTACGTAGGCAGGTATGAATATAAGTTACAATTGGCTGAAACAATTTGTCAATATTAGTCTAAATGCAGAAAAAATCGGTGAAATGCTCACTGACCTCGGTCT
>JABDMQ010000068.1 GCA_013001365.1 Flavobacteriaceae bacterium | reverse complement strand
CGGCATACAATAAGGTAAGTGATGTCTTGGCATTGCGATCTGCGAAACGTCGTGCTGCAGCTTCGAGTGGTGATGACTCATCGGACAAGATCGGGACCTATACTGCGAGCAACCCGAACAGTAATATCCAGTTCTCATTGAAAGACCGCAAGATGCGTAACAATCCCATTCCTATTTACCTCTGTGAGGTAGGCGGGAAGATCGTGGTCAATATAACGGTGAATCATCTAGGGCGAGTTACCTCAACTGCTATCAATACGGCTGCTTCTACCTCAACCAATGAATGTTTGACCGATCATGCCTTGGAGTATGCGGAACAGGCTCGATTTACTTCTGATGCCATGAAAGACTCCCAGATCGGAACGATCACGTTTTTTTTCAAGGGGAAGAATTAATCCATTAATTCCAATAAATCCTCAATTGCCGTTTGCCCTTTATCCTTGTTGTACCAACGCTGTAGGTCTTCCTTGAACTTGGGCGTTAATGCGCCATGTTCTTTTTTGTAGTCTTCAACCATCTTGGTTGCAGCACTAGGCCTTGATCCATAGGTATATAATACAGCATCGGACTCTTTGTCAATCGCAATGAGTTTAGGGATGGATTGGCTACCATAGGTAAGGAACTCATTCATCAAATCCTGATGGTGGTTTTAACATTAATGAAGCTCTTAATGGAATTCCATTAACTGAAGCACAACATCTTACTGGACATCCTAACTATAGCAATAAAATTGATGAAGTCTTGGACGCATTACATTATGATGGAATGACTCCTAATGATGCATACTCCGAATTGACTAACTTTATAGATTATTTAACTGATTTGTTCAACAACAATACTGACTTAAATACTGGTCAAATTGCAGAATTGAAAAATTACCCTTGAGTTCATGAATTATTACAATTTAACTAATAGCTTAGATACTCAAGTAATTGGCAAGTATCCACAGTCCATTTTACCAAAAAGCATTGGTAATATCAGGGATATTGGTGAGGCTGATGGAATTGTAGAGATAATTGTACCCGAACCTGTAATTCATAATGAAGCTAAAGCTACCACTTATTTGAAAATCAATCATATTAACTCGCAAAAGTTTTTGGTCTTACATCAAGGATTTATTGACTTCATAAAAGATTTCAATATTGAGGAGCATCAATCTTGGAACATTAAAGTTCATCATGGTAAAAATATACTATATGATTACAATTTATTTCATCTATCTAATACAAGCCAAGAAAAATTTGTTAGATACGAAAAAAGCCTTTTTTCAATAGGTAAACTTGGTGATTGGAGGGAAAAGAACATGAGAAAACCCATAAAAATTGACACATATAACAAATACATGAGTATGGTTGAAGTCTTAAGAGAAAGCAAGAATAAATCTAGATTAAGGTGTAGTAAACTTGTTCTTGATCTGTCTCAAGTAAATGTTGACTTATTTCGTTTAGCCAACATGCCTTCTTTTGGAGGTGGCTATTTTATTTCTGAACGGTTAAAAAAAGCCATAGAAGTTAACAGTTTTACTGGCATGGCTTTTAAGGAGATCAGCGAGATAGACAAAAGAATTGAAGTGATTTATTAATAGGAATTTGATGTGTAGACGTGTAAATCTTCAACCTTATATTAAAGGGTTTTATTTCGTTTATTTCTTGTTATTATCAGGATGCGCCAATCTATATCAGCCTGAAGGACTTGAAAACTTAAGTTATAAACATGTTAAAAAAGTAGCGTCTACATTATATAGAGTCACATTTAAAGACAGTATGCCCATAGAAGAATATGTGACCAAGAATATTTATGTTTATAATAATAAAGGTAGGCTTATTTGGTCGCCAAAAACCAATAAAAGTGGAGAAGAAATCAAAGCTGGAAGTCGCTTTTTTTACAACAAAAGAGGATTTAAAATTAAGGATATAACCTACAATAATGATAGCATTGTCTATATTCAGTTTGACTATGAGTATAACAAATATGGTCTAATGACCAAAGAGACAGCTAATAGATGGGGCAAAAAGGAAACAACTGAAATAAAGTGGGACAGGAAAAACCGGAAATCTCATTCATCACGTATATTTCATGACGGTAAATCGGGCGGAAAAACAACAAGAAAATTTGATGAAAATTGGCGCGAGATCGAAGTGAATGTATTTGATACTATTGGCAACCAAGTAAAAAAATATACAAAAGATTACGACCAACTAGGTAATCTTAAAATTCAAAAAACATATGGGTCTAGTGGTAAACTATTGTCATTCACTAATATGTTTTACAACAATCGTAATGATAGAATAAAGAGTGTTACTTCAAAAATTATAGATGGTGATACAATCACCAATGAAAAGGGAACAAAATATGAGTATATTTATGACAATAAAGGCAATAGGTTAGTGGAAAGATTATTTTTTAATGATAAATTATACATGATTGCCAAAAACGAAATAACTTACTTTTGATCTAAGCTTATGAAATTAACATTTCTAATATTCATTTCACTTCTTGCAATTACTTCTTTCTCTCAAAAAAATGATGTTGAAATACTTGCCGAAAAAGGCAATGGCACCATCATCTTTATTGGTAAGAACAATTCAAATACTACGCAAGAAGTAACCCTTAAACTTGAGAAACTAAAAGGCTTGACAGGATACTCCAAGCCAATAACAAGAAAAGTACCTGCACAAGGCAGGTTAACATTTGTCAGGTTAAGGTCTAAAAGCGGAAAATATAGTTATAGCTCATCTTATGTTTATAAACCAGCACCAACAGCCATAGAAAAAGCTGCCATTGCTGCAGCTTTGAAAAAAAAGACCTTAAAGAATATTGGAGATATTGATAAAGGCATTGTGATATTCAATAAAACAGGATGCACACGATGTAGTTATACAACAAGTTATTTAACCGATAACAATATAGATTTCAAGGTAATAAACGTTGACATAAAAACCCATAAGGAAAATAATGCCTTGATGTGGCAGACCTTACGAGAAAATGGAGTCTTGTCTACTAATATATTAACTCCAATTATCCTTGTTGATGGCAAGCTCGTTAATTCGCAAGGTGACATTAAGGAGTTTGTTAAAACCTTGGATTAGTTTTCCTGAATCAATTTTATTAGATCCTTAATTGCGGTTTGACCTTTATCCTTGTTGTACCAGCGCTGTAGGTCTTCCTTGAATTTGGGTGTTAATACGCCATGTTCTTCTTTGTAGTCTTCGACCATCTTGGTAGCAATACTAGGCCTTGGTCCATAGGTATATAAAACAGCATCAGTCTCTTTGTCAATCGCAATGAGTTTAGGGATGGATTGGCTACCATTGGTAAGGAACTCGTTCATCAAATCCTGATTGTCATCACGCAGAACCACCTTGAAATTTATCTTGCTGCTCAGGCCGGCCAATTTGTTCATTACTGGCATTACATGTGCAGCATCGCCACACCAACTCTCTGTGAGAACTAGCCACGTGACTTCTCTATCTTGCTCCTGCATTTTATCTATGACTTCTTCAGAAACCTTTATGGTCTTGTCCCAGCGTTTCATGCGTCGGTCATTCAACATGGTATAATTTATCAAGGCTTTCGTATGCTCTGCACCCGAAGTTGCTTCAGTTTCAACCAAATAGGTTACTAGGTTCCTGTATTCTGCGTACGACATGCTTTTATCCAAGCTGTCTTGAATGATTTGAGTCACTGAATTCTGTTCCAATACCTTCATAAGTTATGATGTAAATTTAAATAATCGAATTTCATGTTTTAGTAACAAACATTACATTAGTAGTATAATTATTCAAACCTTACAATGGCAGAAATCCATAAATGTGATTGGTGCGTTGGTGATCCACTTTACGAAGCCTATCATGACCAGGAATGGGGCGTTCCTGTTTACGACGATGACACCCTTTTCGAGTTCTTGACCCTGGAAACCTTTCAAGCTGGATTGAGTTGGATCACCATACTCCGTAAGCGAGAGAACTTCCGTAAGGCATTTGACCATTTTGACTACAGGAAAATAGCCAATTACGACCAAAAGAAAATAGATTCATTGCTCCAGGATGCTGGAATCATAAGGAATAAATTGAAGATCAATGCTACCATTACCAATGCCCAGAACTTCATGAAGATCCAAGAGGAATTCGGTAGTTTCAGCAAGTACATATGGGATTTCGTTGATGGCAAACCGATCAAGAACGCGTTCAAGTCCATGAGTGAGGTTCCTGCTAATGCTCCATTAAGCGATACCATAAGCAAAGACTTGAAAAAACGAGGGTTCAAGTTCGTTGGTACCACCGTTGTCTATGCGCATATGCAAGCCACTGGCATGGTGAACGATCATGTAACGAATTGCTTTAGGTATAACGAAGTTTAGGTTTAGTCTACCTGCTTTTCTTCTATTTCAATATGCTCGATCTTACTTAAATCCTTGGTGTCGTATGGTACTATGTCCAGGATATGTTCCATGACTTCGACTCTTGCTTTCGTCTTCCTGTTGGCCTTGATAATGATCCATGGCGAAATTTCGGTATCGGTCTTGTCGAACATTTTCTTTTTATAGTCTGTATAGTCATCCCATAATTCCAAGGCCTTTTGGTCCACAGGGCTGAACTTCCATTTCTTTATAGGACTTGCCTTAATCTCATCAAATCGTTTGGCTTGTTCGTCCTTGGAAATCGAGAAATAAAACTTGATCAGTCTAATTCCGGATTCAATGAGCATACGTTCAAACTGGTTGACTTGATTCATGAAAATGTCGTATTCTTCTTGAGTACAAAAACCATTAACAGGTTCGACAACCGCCCTGTTATACCAACTCCTGTCAAAAAAAACAATCTTTCCTTTTCGAGGCAAATGCCTTATGTAACGCTGGAAATACCATTCGCTCTTTTCCTCATCTGAAGGCTTCGGTAGAGCCACCACCCTGAATTCCCGAGGATTCAAATGCTCAGTGGTTCTCCTTATGGCGCCACCTTTACCGGCGGCATCCCGACCTTCGAATAAGACGACTACCTTCTCATCATTGTCCGCAACCCATGTCTGGAGCTTTATCAACTCCATTTGCAAGGTTTTCAAGCGTTCTTCATGGGTAACATTCCTTAATACCTTCGAGATAGAAATATCCTTGTCCAATATGAACTGTTTGATACCCTTTTTGGTATTAAGTCGCTTTAAGTCTCTAGGTGTTATTTTATTTGCCATGAACGATCAATCTATATGTTTAATTAAACGATGGTAACGCTGTACTACATTTGGGTCAGGAAACAAGGTCGTGCCTGAGTTACCTTTATTACCGTACCTGAATTTGGAAAGTACATAACGCATACTTTCAAGTCTGGCCGTCTTTTTGACATTGGTCTTAATGATGATCCAAGGGCTGAAAGTTGTATGTGTTTTACTGAACATCTGTTCTTTGTAAAAGGTATAACTGTCCCAGCGCCTTTGGCCTTCTTGGTCCACTGGACTGAATTTCCAACGCTTCAATGGGTTGGCCAATCGAGATTCGAACCGTCTTGCTTGTTCGTCCTTGGATATCGAGAACCAGAATTTTATAATATCGACGCCGTCCTCATATAACATATGCTCGAACTCTGGGACCTGGACCATGAATTTCTCATATTCTTCAGTATCACAAAATCCCATCACTGGCTCCACTACAGCACGGTTGTACCAACTCCTATCAAAGAATACGATCTCCCCAGGGTTAGGCATTTCCTTAATGTAACGCCTAAAGTACCATTGGCCTCTTTCTACATCTGTTGGTTTGGTAAGGGCGACGACCCGCATTGACCTTGGATTCAAATGCTCGACGAACCTACGTATGGTGCCACCTTTTCCAGAGGCATCACGACCTTCGAAGATGATGCAAAGCCTTCTGTTGTATTTAGCTACCCATTGCTGGAGGTCCACAAGCTCTGCTTGAAGCTTGATCAGTTCGGTTTCATATTCCACCGTCTTGAGAATGTCTTCTACCCTTTCGGCGGGTTCCTTTTCTTTAAGTGTCTTGAGAAATACAGCCTTGTTCTTGGCTTTCTTGAAATCGGTTATGTCTAGCATAAAAAATAAATAATTGACTAAATTCAACTAATAATGATACAAATAATATGACTTTTATCAGGTTAGAAACTTTAAAAATTCTTCTCTTGGAATCTGTCTTGCACCTAAACTCGCAAGATGATCTGTATACACCTGACAATCAATTAACTTGTATTTGGTGTTCTGTATAAATGATATGAAACCGAATTTGCTGGCATTGCTCACTTTGGCAAACATGCTTTCACCACAAAAAACAGTTCCTAGGTCTACACCATAAAGACCTCCAACAAGTTTGTCATCTTGCCAAACTTCAACCGATTTGGCGTGCCCTAATTCATACAATTTCGTGTAGGCCTCTATCATCTCCTTCGTTATCCATGTACCTTGTTGATCTTGCCTTTCTGCAAGGGCGCATTCTGTTATTAC
>JABDMQ010000059.1 GCA_013001365.1 Flavobacteriaceae bacterium | reverse complement strand
TTCCAGATAGGTAGTTATTCCAGTGAAATAGCAATTGATGGGCAAACCTTTATTTCAAGTTTTGTTCGAAGCGATTCATTGCAAATAGAGACCTTTGATGGAAAGACCGATTCTTCCACTGTTCGATGGATCAATGAATGCGAGGTAATTTTTCGCACTATTAATCCTAAAAGCAATTTAGAGAAAAAAGATATACATTTAAAAATCCTAACTACAACGGATTCCTCCTATAACTTCGAGTACTCCTACGTCGGAGAATCAAAAAAACAAAAGGGAATCGCAACAAAAACTAACTGATATGATTGATTTTTTAACCTCTGGACCGTCTGTAATTGCAATCTTCATTCTTGCTTCTTTAGGCATCATTATTGGTATTGATAACATTCGATTCATTGACCTTGCAACAGTTAAACTCAATGAAAAGAAAAAGAACAATGCTGTTAATTTAAGCATATTGATTGCTTTTTTAATGAGAATCGGACTTGTGCTACTTGCCTATTGGGTGTTATCTTTAACAGCATCTTTCTGGAGCATAAATATGTTTTGGTTCAGGGCTGACATATCTGGACAGTCGTTATTACTTATAATCGGCGGATTATATCTCCTTTATAAAGGAACTTCCGAAATACATGAGGAAATTGAAGATCCTGGGTTTGATGTTCGTAAGATTTCTGAAGAAAAAAGCAATTCCTTTGGAAAGTCAGTTTGGCAAACAACCATAATTAATTCTGCTTTTGCCTTCGATATAGTGATTGTTGCTATTGGGCTCACTAATGGTCTCGATAGATTCCCTTTAAGAGTAATAGTTTTGATATTGATTGCGCTAACGCTTTCGCTATTAGTCCTTTTATTCTTCAAGGATGCCTTAAGTCGAATATTCAAGAAACATCCTTCCATCCATATTCTTGGACTAGGTCTTATAATCCTTGTAGGCTTTTCAATGCTAGTTGAAGGTGGTTATCTTTCGCATGCCCACCTATTTGGCTCAGATGTTGGGTTCTTGCCTAAAAACTATATTTACATTGCAATTGGCATTGTTTTGATATTCATGTTTCTCAATGTTAAACTGAGAAAGGAGAATGTGAAAGGAGAACTTATAGATTAAGATCTATCAGTAGAAAATCGAATCAATAATTCTTGACAATATCAGAAGTGTAAAGCAATATAAAAGAGATAACAGGTCTCCAATCCCATTAAATGAAGCGCGATCGAAGATCATGAGTTCTATAAGGGGTAAAAATACCAAACCCGAACTCGTATTGAGGAAAGAACTTTGGTCTCGCGGGATTAGAGGATACAGATTACATTGGAAAAAAGTCCCGGGTAGACCAGATATTGCTTTCGTAAACAGGAAAATAGCAATTTTTGTTAATGGTTGTTTTTGGCATCGCTGCCCAAAATGCAATCATTCTCTTCCAAAGCACAATTCCTCGTATTGGAAAGATAAATTCCAAAAGAACGTTGAGAGAGACAAAGCCAAGACTATTCAATTAAATGAAGCAGATTGGAAAGTGATTACGATATGGGAGTGTGAGTTAAAGTTGGATGTTAAGAAAATCGTTGATAAAATAAGTCATTTACTTTCTTCTAAAGCCATCTAATAATTAATTTTAATTTTCGTTTTTCTTGAGAAGCAAATTAGGGATAATGCATGAAGAATAAATTAAAAGTTGTCGAATTATTTGCTGGAGTTGGAGGATTCAGGCTAGGGCTTGAAAAAAACAATTTTGCAGTAATTTGGAGCAATCAATGGGAACCTTCAACCAAAATGCAGCATGCATCACTGGTCTATGAAGCAAGATTCGGCGAAGAGAATCATTCAAATCAAGATATTGAAACCGTTTCTACATCTGATATTCCAGACCACGACATACTGGTTGGCGGCTTTCCATGTCAAGACTATTCAGTTGCAACTACACTTTTTAATTCTAAGGGTCTTATTGGTAAAAAGGGGGTGCTTTGGTGGTCCATTCATAGAATTCTAAAAGAAAAAACAAATAAACCAAAATACCTCTTGCTTGAGAATGTTGACAGATTGCTTAAATCTCCTGCAAAACAAAGAGGAAGGGATTTTGCTGTAATGCTAAAAAGCTTGAACGATCTGGGTTATGCGGTTGAATGGCGTGTGGTCAATGCAGCCGAATATGGCATGCCACAGAGACGAAAGCGGGTTTTCTTTCTTGGATATCATAAATCCGCAAGTATCTATAAAGAACTGGGAAAGTTTGATAAAACTAACTGGATGTTAGAAGATGGCATCTTCGCCGCTGCTTTCCCAGCAACAGAAGCTAGTGTATCAAACCAATTTCATCTCAATGGAGATTTGGTTGAATTAAGTGAAATATTCAATGAAAATGGCGATAAATCACCATTTCTCAATACGGGAGTAATGATTGATGGGAAAGTGTTCACTAATAAAACAACAGCCGCTTATTCTGGAAAGAGAACTTCTCTTGGCGATGTACTGCAAAACGGCGAAGTAACTGAAGAATTCTTCCTTCAAGACTCTGAGATGAGTAAATGGTCTTACTTGAAAGGCGCAAAAAAGGAAGTAAGGAAATCCAAATCAGGATTTGAATACAACTATAGTGAAGGTAGCATGGTATTCCCAGATGCTAAAGACAAAGCTTCAAGGACTATTATTACTGGCGAGGGAGGAAAATCGCCTTCGAGGTTCAAACACGTGGTCCAATCGGACAGAGGCCTAAGAAGACTTACACCAGTTGAGTTGGAGCGATTGAACATGTTTCCGGATGACCATACGAAGCTAGATGGTATTTCAGATACAAAAAGAGCTTTTTTTATGGGTAATGCCCTAGTGGTAGGTGTTGTTGAAAAAATCAGCAAGGCATTGGAAAATCAAATCAGGAAATTGGATAAATAACTTTAGCAACTTTTTCCTTGATCAAAAAATCAAGTTTCAAAACAAGATTTATTGGTTGTTCAGCTAGAGATTTGTTAAAATGAATTATGCCTTCTCTTCTTTTGTCTAGGTTTGGCAGAGAGTGTCTTCCAAATTCCTTTTTTTTTCTAAGACCTTTTATTATTTCATTTATTGAATCCTCCTTCAAGCTCTTTGCAGCTAAGAGCCTTATAAGTCTATTCCTGTTGACACTCAATATCTTGATAGATTCGACATCGTATTTTGATTCCAAGGCTTGCATGCCATTGTTAAGGATTATCTCTGTTACCAGAAAATAGAATTGGGTTGCTTTTCTCCTATCGAACAACCATCCTTTTTTCAGTAAGCCTTTCTTTAAATAATCAAGCTCAAAAGCAAAGGTCGGTAAGCGTTGGTTCAAATAATGTAACTGGGATTTTTCGTCTATCGTATAGTTTTTCTGCTTATGGGTTATCACAAGGTCTATTCCTATGTTTTGCCTTTCAGAATCAAACACCCTAGTAGTACTAAAACCAATTTCAGAATAGATAATGTCCAAATATTCCGTAAGTATCTGTTCGGCATTTAAGTCTGATTCGAACTTGGACATAGAGATAATTGATTGATTGGTAATTTGTCTTTAAGCTACTAAAAACAAGGTTTCTACCTCATATGGCTATTACTAACAACTCAGGAGCGTTACTACATCTTTTCTAGAACAACTTCGCCTGTCCATCCTCGTCAACGGCAGGCCCTCCACTTGAGTCCTTATTTTTCGTAGTATTTTCACTGTTGTTTCCTTCTACCTTTAGATCTGTATCAGATTTTACGGAATCAACGGTCTCTTCATCAACAACCTCCATTTCCTCAGCGGGAACTTCCTTTGGTGGGTCATACGGTAAAGGATCCTTGAGATTTATCTGATTTATTTTTTCTTTAGAAAGCTGATTACCAAGAGCAGAAATACCTTTTATTGCAATAAATTCTTCTAGATTAACCTCATAATTGGGCTTCCTTTCCTTTCCACGTTCTTTGGTGAATTCAACTTCTGCCACCGGTCTCCAATCCGTTGAAACTATCTCAAGCTGTGAGTTAGAATGATCAGTAATGAATTTCTCTTCCTTTGATTCATTTTCAATCAAGAATCGCTTCACATAATAGCGCTGCTTATCACCATCGAAATAGATTGCAGAAATCGGTTTCTTTGGAATCCATTTTTCAAGCACTATCATGTTGTCATCGAAACGTGCAGTGATTTCTGGTGTTATAGTTTTTATTGTTCCATCTTGCCTAATTATAAGAAGCTTATCCTCTCCGCGGAATTCACCCATCAACTCACCTCTACTATCAACATTTAGTCGCTGTACAGTATCATCGAACCAAATTTTACGAGGCTTAAGGGTTGAGACTCCTTTTTCTTTTAGTTCCACTCTTTTTATTGAGTTCTTGGTCACCAAATTTCCCTTTACTCCTCTTCCTTTTATTGCCAGGTCAGCAAAGTCAATGTCCCACTTGAGTTTCTTGATACTTCCTACCTGCCTTAACAGTATGGTAACCACTTCGGCCTCGCCATTAGGGTTTGCCGAAAAATGCCAAACCTTAGATCCTTTGTTTCCCCGCGCTAAATCATATTCTTTATCCCTTGTAACTCCAGTTACAGCAAATCGTTTCATGTAAGATGGTCCTCGACTTCCATCTCGATATATCATATTATAGATCGTTCGATTGTCTTTCTTCTTGAAAACGGCAACATGAATGATATTTTTTCCAACAAAGGTCTTGCTATCTACTTTGGTAACCATCATCTTACCTTCCTCTGTAAAGACAATTATATTGTCTATGTCGCTGCAATCGCATACATATTCATCCCGACGTAGGGAGGTGCCAACAAAGCCTTCTTCGCGATTAACATAGAGTTTTGTATTTCTGATAACCACCTTGGTGGCCACTATATCATCAAAGATCCTGATCTCGGTCTTTCTTTCTCTTCCCTTCCCGTAATCTTTCTTAAGTCTTGTGAAATAGGCAATTGCATAATCGATCAAATTATCAAGGTGATTCTTAACTTCAGCTATTTGCCCTTCAAGTGCTTCGATCTTTTGTTGTGCTTTATCAATGTCGAATTTTGAAATCCGTTTAATACGAATTTCTGTCAATCGCGTGATATCTTCTTCTGTAACTTTACGTTTTAGATGTTTAATATGCGGTTTTAAACCTTTATCTATAGCAGCAATCACACCTTCCCAAGTTTCTTCTTCCTCGATGTCCCTATAGATACGATTTTCGATGAAAATTCGCTCTAATGATGCATAGTGCCATTGTTCTTGTAATTCGCGAAGCTTGATCTCCAACTCGCTTTTCAATAACTCAACAGTATTGTCCGTTGATCGTCTCAACATTTCTGAAACTCCAATGAATAAAGGCTTGTTCTCCTCGATAACACATCCCAAAGGGGATAAGGAAGTTTCACAGTTGGTAAACGCGTAAAGCGCATCGATTGTCTTATCTGGGGAGATGCCCGAAGGAAGATGAACCAATATCTCAACTTCTGCTGCGGTATTGTCTTCTATTTTCTTTATTCGAATCTTTCCTTTGTCGTTGGCCTTTAGAATTGAATCAATTAAACTGCTGGTAGTAGTTCCAAACGGAATTTCGGTTATTACAAGAATGTTTTTGTCGTATTGTGATATTCTCGCTCGCACACGTACTTTGCCCCCACGATTACCATCATTGTAATTGGTCATATCCGCAATTCCTGCAGTAGGGAAATCTGGCAATAAAGTAAATCGCTTACCTTTTAAATGCTTTATTGATGCTTCGATCAATTCATTGAAATTATGTGGCAAAATCTTGGTGGAAAGTCCAACTGCAATTCCTTCTCCACCTTGTGCCAATAACAATGGGAACATTACAGGAAGGTTTACGGGTTCTTTACGCCTTCCGTCATAGGATGCTTGCCATTCAGTGATCTTGGGATTATAGACAACATCCAGTCCGAACTTAGATATTCTTGCTTCGATATATCGAGAAGCCGCTGCACTATCTCCAGTGAGTATATTGCCCCAATTTCCTTGTGTGTCAATTAGAAGGTCTTTCTGCCCTATTTGCACCATGGCATCCGCTATACTGGCATCACCATGCGGATGATATTGCATAGTATGGCCAACGATGTTTGCGACTTTATTGTAACGACCATCGTCCAAGTCTTTCATGGATTGCATGATTCTTCTTTGTACTGGTTTAAAGCCATCTTCTATGGCAGGTACAGCACGCTCAAGGATGACATAGGAGGCATAATCAAGGAACCAATCCTTATACATGCCAGTGACACGAGTTATCGTGTCGCCATTGTTTTCTTCACCATTATTAATGTTCAATTCGTCATTTTCCATTTAATCTACCCAATACCTTTATTCTGTTTAACAACTTTGTCCAACGATTGTTTTAAATATTTAAGTTTCTTGTTACTTACAAGAGTTACATTGAATCTTAATCGTTTCTGTCGATTATCATTCGACTTAATATAAATATTCAGGGATTTATAAACCCCATAGTTATTTAACTTATAGTATAACAACCTGGACTTCGGGAATTCAGCCCTGTTCTCTCGATAATTAAAAAATTCTGAAAGCAACATTCCTTTGTTCATTAAAACCAAGACATTACCATCGCTATCGTATTCAAAATATTTAGAAACTCTATGGGCAAACAAAAGCATTAGGATCAATACACCAAATAGCACCAAATACTTGAATCTGGCATTTCCTATTAAAGTCCTGACCAAATCAAAAGATATACTTGCAAACACAAAAAGCACAGCAAAAACAAAGTATAATGACAACACGAATTTCTTGGACTTTTGATTGTTCAACCGCATACTACTCCGTTTCCTTGACTATGTCCAGTTCAACCTTTAGATTATTTATAATGAATTCCTGTCTCTTGGGAGTATTTTTGCCCATATAAAAAGACAATAGATCTTCAATGGACATGTCCCTGTCCAGCATTACAGGGTCAAGCCTAATGTCTTCCCCAATGAAATGCTTGAATTCGTCTGGTGAAATCTCTCCTAATCCCTTGAATCTGGTAATCTCTGGGTTTGGTTTCAGTTTTTCAATAGCATTGATACGCTCAAGCTCAGAATAACAATATATGGTCTCCTTTTTATTCCTTACCCTGAACAATGGTGTCTGTAATATGTATAAATGCCCTTCCTTAATAAGTTCAGGGAAGAATTGCAAGAAGAAAGTAATCAATAGTAACCTAATATGCATGCCATCAACATCCGCATCGGTAGCAATGACTATATTATTATATCTAAGGTCTTCTATTGATTCTTCAATATTCAAAGCAGCCTGCAACAGATTGAATTCTTCGTTTTCGTATACGATCTTCTTGCTCATGCCATAAGAATTCAAAGGTTTGCCTCGTAAGCTAAAAACAGCTTGGATATTGACATCACGAGATTTTGTAATACTACCAGATGCCGAATCACCTTCGGTAATGAACAAGGTCGTCTCCAAGCGCCGGTCATTTTTTAAATCACCAAGATGGGCTCGACAATCCCTTAATTTCTTATTATGAAGACTTGCCTTTTTCGCGCGTTCTTTGGCTAATTTTCGTATTCCTGACAATTCCTTTCTCTCACGTTCTGCCTGCAATATCTTTGTCTGGATTGCTTCTGCTGTCTCAGGATTCTTATGCAAGAAATTGTCAAGCTGGGTTTTAAGAAAATCATTAATGAAGGTTCGGACCGTAGGAAGACCTCCTCCCATTTCAGTGGATCCTAATTTGGTTTTGGTCTGACTTTCAAAAACTGGCTCCATCACTTTAATGGAAACTGCAGAAACTATGGATTTTCTAACATCAGATGCCTCGTAATTCTTGCCAAAAAATTCTCTTACCGTTCTTACCAGAGCTTCTCTGAATGCCGCTTGATGCGTTCCTCCTTGGGTGGTATGCTGACCATTGACAAAAGAATGATATTCTTCAGAATATTGAGTCTTACTATGTGTTATAGCTACCTCAATGTCTTCACCTTTAAGATGAATGATAGGGTAACGCATATCAGACTCCGCTATATTCTCTTGAAGCAGATCTTTAAGGCCATTTTCACTATGGAATTTCTCACCATTGAAAACTATAGTCAATCCCGTATTAAGATAGACATAGTTCTTGAGCATTTTCTCTATGTACTCATTTCTGTATTTGTATTTCTTGAAAATGGATTCATCAGGAATAAAGGAAACTTTAGTTCCTTTTCTTCTAGATGTATCGTCCAATAAGTCTTGAGTAGTGAGATTGCCTTGCTCGAATTCTGCAGAAGCCGACTTCCCTTCTCTCGTAGATTCTACCCTGAAAAATGAAGATAATGCATTTACAGCCTTGGTTCCAACACCATTAAGCCCTACGGATTTCTTGAATGC
>JABDMQ010000106.1 GCA_013001365.1 Flavobacteriaceae bacterium | reverse complement strand
CCAAAAACACCTTTAACGATACCATTTTTGGTATGGATGTCCACTACTTTACTAGGAGCGATCTGATGATCGCTTCCTCCATTGCGAACGACATAGATCAAGCCATCTTTGGTGATATAATTGACATACCAGGATATTTCATCGGCATGTCCTTCTATTACTACCTTGTATTTCGCTTTCGGATTAATTACTGCTACGGCGGTTCCATAGGTGTCCGTAATGAATTCGTCAACATAGGGTTTCAGGTATTCCATCCAGAGTTTCTGTCCGTTCCATTCGTAACCGGTAGGAGAGGCGTTGTTTAGGTATTTCTCAAAGAAATCCATTGATTTCTTGGTCAAGATGCTTCGTTTTGCCATGTGCTTTATTTTTGTTTAAAAATAACAATATTAAGACAGATTTTACAGTTATCGTTCGGTAAATTCTTAATTTTACCAAGACTTTGGAATGGTTTTAGAAGAAGCCCTTATTAATGAAATACCTATTCTACATATTCCTTTTTTTTCCCTTGATTTTGTTGGCTCAAGAACCCGAGATAAAACAAGATTCAACAGAGTATGAATATGATTATGTACTGGTCAAGGGAGACTCCATCCCACAAGCTGCGATTGAGTTGGATGAAGTCATGTTGCTCAAGAAACTCAAGTTTGATAGTAGGGAAGACAGGAAACGCTATTTGATACTCAGAAGAAAGACGATAAAGGTATACCCTTATGCCAAATTGGCTGCTGAACGACTCGAGACCATGAATGAACGATTGGCACAACTAAAGCGTAAACGTGACAAGAAACGCTATGCCAAACAGGTACAGAAATTCATCGAAGATGAATTCTCGGCTGAACTGAAGAAACTGACACGTACGGAAGGCCAGATCTTGGTCAAGTTGATCCATCGCCAAACGGGTAGGACAACCTTTGAGCTCATCAAGGAACTCCGCAGTGGCTGGCGCGCTTTTTGGTTCAATAATACAGCTAAGCTTTTTGATATCTCCTTGAAAAGGGAATTTGACCCAATGAGCGAAAAGGAAGATTACCTGATCGAAGATGTCTTGCAACGTAATTTCCAGAGCGGTCGATTGGAGCGACAAAATACTGCCTTGGACTTCGATTATTTTGAAGTCGTCGCTAAATGGGATGCTAATACCGAATGAGACTCCAGACCAAACAAGAAGAGCTTTGGAATGCCATTACGCATGGCTTCGGAGCATTATTGGGTATTGTTGGATTAGTGCTTCTTATTGTCTATGAAACCTCCAAGACCAATTATAGCTTGGGTGCTGTCATCGCTTATGGGCTATCGATCATCATTCTTTTTACGGCCTCTGCACTATATCATTCTGTAAGAAACGAAAAGCACAAACACACCTTCAGGGTCATAGACCATATCAGTATCTATTTCTTGATAGCAGGTACTTATACACCTGTATTACTTATAACGTTACAGGACAGTCTTGGGTGGCCATTATTCTATGCAGTTTGGGGAATTGCAGCCTTTGGTATTGTGTTGAAATTGTTCTTCACAGGCCGATTCGAGATCTTTTCGACCCTATTGTATTTGGTGATGGGCTGGCTGATCGTTTTTGATTTCTCGACCCTTAACGACCTTATGTCGCCGCAAGGCATCTATTGGTTAGCAGCTGGTGGTGCGGCGTATACTATAGGCATCATTTTCTATTCGATGAGTAGCAAACCGTTCTTTCATGTGATATGGCATGTGTTTGTACTTATTGGTGCAATTTGCCATTTCTTTATGATATTTGGGTATGTAATCTAGGGATCAAGACCATTACCGTAAAAAAACAACCTATTATTTTCTTTTAGATAATGTAAGCAATGGCAACAGCTAAAATTATGATCATCAGTTTCCTGAGGTTGAATCGATGCTCCTCATTGCTCTCAAAGAGTATAATGGTCGATACATGAAGGAAAATACCAATGACAACAGCCGAGATCTCATGATAGTAGTTTCGTAGTTGCTCAATATTTTCGGATAAGAAGCTTCCGAAAGGTGTCATCAAGGCAAAGATGAGCAGGAATATAATCACTTTCCATTTAGATAGTTCTGAGTTAATGAAAAACGAAGTCAATATCACCGCAATTGGAATCTTATGGATAATGATGCCGTACAATAGATTATCATTGCCATGAATAGGGAAGCCTTCCAATAAGGCATGAATACTTAAACTCACAAACAGTAGCCAAGGGAATAGGGTATTGGCCTTGTTTAGATGTAAATGCCCATGTTCAGCACCTTTTGAAAAGAACTCCAGAAAGATTTGCAAAAGGATACCGATCATGATAAACAACCCGATATTACTGCCTTTTTCTTCAAACACCTTTGGCAATAGATCAAATACCGTTACAGACAAAAGGAAAGCACCACTGAAGGCCAAAAGAAGCTTAAGGTTGTGTTGCTCTTTAGGTTTAAGCAGAAGCACGAAAACAGCTCCGATAGCAACGGCAAGGATAGGAGTGAGGTAGTATAGCATTATTTAAATATCATGATCAAGCGCTCAGAGGTAGCTTCGTTAAATGTATTTAATTTATGGTCACCAAATATATCAAGTAGGGTCACACCTGCCTTATCAAAGAGGTCTTGGAAATCCGATAAGGTAAATGCACCGACTTTTTCAGTGAAGTGAAATTCTTCATCTTCATGAGTAAAATCAATATCCTTGATTATAAATCCGTCTTTTTCATATCGTTTTTGATGAAAGGCAATCCCCTCAATGGTCTTAGTGTTCTCTGGCACAAGATTTTCAATAACGTAATTGGAATTCATGAAATCAATGACGCCAAACCCTGTTTCGTTCAACTCATCCTTAATGGCCTTTATTGTTGAAAGATTGTCTTCTTCATTCTCGAAATAACCGAAGCTTGTGAATAAATTGAAAACTGCATCGAATTGCTTTGGATAAGGCTTGCACATATCGTGCACCTCAAAACGCAAGGTTTCATTCTCGAATTGTTTGGCGAACGCAATGCTATTTTCAGAAAGATCGACTCCGGTAACATCATAGCCAATGGAGTTCAAGTATACCGCATGACGTCCTTTACCGCAGGCGAGGTCCAAGATGGTTCCTTTTTCAGGAAGATTCAGGTACGCTGTTAAATTTGCCATAAAGGCATTGGCTTCTTCCTTATCACGATCCTTATATAGGATATGATAGAATGGTGTATCGAACCAAGAGGCATACCAATGTTTTGTGTGTTTTGTCATCGGTGATTAAAATCGCGATAAAAATAGGTTATTTTTGCAATCTATTTGACGTAAGAGATGGAGGATAATTTCAAGATGGTCGCTAAGACCTTGTTCGGTTTTGAAGAGTTGCTTGCAAAAGAGCTTGTACAACTAGGTGCCCAGGATGTTAAGCAGGGCATCAGGAATGTTAGTTTTGTTGGTGACAAAGGCTTTATGTACAAAGCCAACTTAGGCCTTCGTACTGCCATTAAGATCCTAAAGCCCATAAAGACCTTTAAAGTGATCTCTGAGCAAGACCTATATGAGAAGGTTTATGGCATGAAGTGGGATAGATATATGAGGGCTTCACAGACCTTGGCCATTGATGCAACAGTTCACTCGCATATCTTCACTCATTCTAAATATATTGCCTTGAAGACCAAGGATGCCATTGTAGATAAATTCCGCGAAACTACTGGCGATCGTCCAAATGTGGATCTTCGCTTTCCGGACCTTAAGATCAATGTGCATATAGATCGTTCCATTTGTACCATTTCATTGGACAGTTCTGGAGAATCCTTGCATAGGCGCGGATACAAGACAGCAACTAATATTGCACCAATAAACGAGGTCTTAGCTGCTGGTTTGATACTAATATCTGGATGGGATGGGCAAACGGACTTCATGGATCCTATGTGTGGTAGTGGGACAATACTTGCGGAAGCTGCTATGATCGCATGTAATATCCCACCTAATCTTATGAGAAAGGAATTCGCGTTTGAACGCTGGCAAGATTGGGATGTGGACCTTTTTGAAACTATTGAAGAATCCTTATTGAAGAAAACACGGGATTTCCATCATGAAATAATAGGCTATGACAAATCACCTTCAGCGGTGAGGAAAGCGAAGGATAATATCAAAAATGCCCACTTGGATGAATTCATAACCATTAAGCACGAGGACTTCTTTAAGACCAAGAAAGAAGGTGACGAAAAATTGCACATGGTGTTCAATCCGCCGTATGGTGAGCGATTGGAACTTTTGAACATGGAATCTTTCTACGGTGACATTGGCAATACCTTAAAACATGGGTATCCCAATACCGAAGCTTGGTTCATCACTTCGGACCTCGAAGCCCTCAAGCACGTTGGATTAAGGCCTTCACGAAAAATAAAGGTGTTCAATGCGAAACTAGAGTCACGATTTGTAAAGTATGAGATCTATGAGGGAAGTCGGAAAGCGAAGAAGCAGAACAAAGAGTTCAGCTAAATCATTTCCTCACATACACCCAAGCCTCTTTCCCAGATTCAAACATTGCCAATTCCCTTTTGTAATCGTCAGTTTCGTAATTATCGGCTCGTATTAACTCAGTTTCGGTAAGTTCAAAAATGATTCCATGAACAATATCTTCTGCATTATTGGTAGGTTCAATGATGATGTGTGTTTCCTTTTCACTAAGTCCAACAACTAAGGGATCTTTTATATGTAGTTTCACTTCCTTGAAACCTGATAGACTATCTTTTTCACCGTCAAGAAACCGATTGAACAATGATATCTGGACATTAGGCAATTGAAGGGTTCCGTATGAAAAGAGTAAAGGCATTTATTGTCTTTGTGTTAAAATAATTTGTGCTCTCAATTTGTTTGGAAATGCAGCTGACGTTGAGTGATTTCATATTTTTGAAATCGTATCGAACGTCTTAATTAACATTTCATTCCATATCAGTAAAAATTTTTCTCGAAAGTTTTGGCAACAGACGAGTTTCACCTTGTATCAGGGCTTCTTTCTTTTTTCTGCTCCATCCTTGCACCTGTTTTTCGCGATAGAATGCATGATCAATACGACTGTATTGTTCGTAATAAATCAATTTTACAGGTAGTCTTTTCTTGGTATAATTGGCGCCATGGCCAGACTGATGTTCGTTTATTCTAATTTCTAGATTTTTGGTGCTACCTGTATAATACGACCCATCAGAACAAAGCAAGATGTACATATATCCTTCTGTCATGTTTTAAATCTAATGAAAATTTCGAATATTAGGTCATTTCGATACAATTCCTTCGGAATCACTCAATGACCTTTATTCCACAACCTTAAATGCCTGTATCGCCGCATTTGGCTCAATGATCGTATAGCCTTTCCAGAAATTCGGATCGTACTGAGTTAAATGTGTTGCCTCAACATTTTCGTTTTCTTTTGCAATCTCGTATTCTTGGTCTGAAATGGTTTCAGAATCAAATACGACCATTTCGTATTTATTGAATGTGGTCAATCTTATATCGAGAGCCAAGGAAAGTTCATTTTGCTTTCTACGACCTTTTACATGCTTGTTCTTTTCAATGACCTTTAGAGGGCGGTCTAATCCGAAGTATATACCGCTATTCAATTCAAGATATTGTGGGCTATACGTGCCTTCACCATTTTTTTGGAACAGCATCCTTCCCTTGAAGACCTTATGACGGTAGGTGATGCCCAATAACCCGAATTTCTGTATAGGTCTTACATTATCGAATTCCAGTCTAAGAATAGCAAAATCATCCATATTGACATACATCATGCCCTTGAAATCCTTTTTGCCTTTTGGTGAGAATTCCAGTGCATACACCGGCTCATCATCGATATAGGTATAATCCTTTATCTGGTAAATGTAGCGATTTGATTTCCTTAGGATATCCAGTTTACTATCGTCATGAAAGAATAGCTCGGTATACAATTCCGATATACGATTCTTGATCTCTTGTTGAAATTTTTGATCTGCGCGATCCTCAACCTTGACCATGGCATCGGTTTCTTCCTTGTTCTCGACCTTAATGGAATCCAGCTGTACTTTGGTGCTGAAGATTCCTGATTTGATCTTTAAATAGGAGTCGGGCTTGATGTTTTCCTTGAAGATGCGCTCCATTTTATCTGAAACGCCATCCACAGAGACATCCTTGCTTTTATCGTACAATTCTGCAGCCTTGTCGACATGGAATTTATGCTTGCTATAATCGCCATAGAAATCACCAACGACCTCCCGATAGTAAGAACTCGACCTGGGTACAAGGGATGCTATGCTGTCGACCAATTGTTTGTCCAGCTCTGCTATGGTCGACTTTTGGAATCCGAAATCAACCTTGTTCATTTCATTTAGATCCGTTTGCCTAAAGAATATTTTCTTCTTGGTAACTAGAACTTTATAGTTATCATCAAGATTTTCCTTTACCTTTTCTACGATTTCGTCTGCCTCTAAAGGGTCACTGGACAGGAACACGCGATTAAGTTCAAAGGCTTTTGGAGCGAGAGCTATCAATGTGTCAAGAGATTGTTTAAGTACAAAGGCCTTTCTCTCGAAACCCATAGAAGAAATGATAACGCTATCCTGTTCTGTAGGAACGTTGTTCAAACTAAAACTAAATACGCCTTCTTCATTGCTAATAACACCTTTATTCTTGCCGAATTGAATAGTCGCATAAGGAATGGGCTGTTTAGTATTCTCGTCGACCAATCGTGAATTGAAGGATTGGGAAAATATGGAGTTGCTTAATAGCAAGAGGATTAATCCTGCAATGATTTTTCCTAATGTTGTCATTGATTTGATGATTATTGATTTAACTGGAAGTGAATTGATCAAATCCAAGTACAAAATAATGACGAATGACTTATTGGAATGTTACTTTAACATGAATTTTGCAGTAAATCGGAAGTTTAGGATCTAACTCGAACGGTTTCAATCATACTTCACTCTGCAGGTTGGGCATTCAAGGCTATTATTACCTTTCTTTAAATGAATTCCATCGAGATGAGTAACAACAAAATCCTGAATAAAGGCGTAATTGGCTTCATGGTTATTGACATCGATTTGTTTGTCAACATACATTTCTCGAATCTGGTTATCGTATTCTTGGGAGCCCCAACAATTCGGGCAATAGCCTTCAGGAGCTTGATCTGTTGTTTCTGCTTTCGTTTTCTTGAAAAATGCAATTAATTTTTCGATCATTGCTTGTTATTTAAGTGAAGATCTGTTGATCCTGTTTACCAAATGTAATTAGATATTATCAATAACCTAAGGCTTCTTTATCTTACTTCTTGCCCA
>JABDMQ010000044.1 GCA_013001365.1 Flavobacteriaceae bacterium | reverse complement strand
AGCATCCAGGTGTCAAAGCTGTAGGATTTACTGGCAGCATAAACGGAGGAAGGGCCTTATTTGATATAGCTTCAAGGCGAGATGAACCTATTCCTGTTTTTGCTGAGATGGGCAGTGTGAACCCTGTTGTTATATTGCCGAGATCATTGAAGAACAGAGAGGCTGATCTGGCAGCTACATATGCAAAGTCAATCACCTTGGGGACTGGTCAATTTTGTACCAACCCAGGGTTAATACTTGGTATAAAAAGCGAAGAATTAACCAATTTCATTCAGGATCTTTCAGAAGAAATAATTAAGATTGATCCATCTTGTATGTTGCATCCAAATATTATCGGAGCATACGAAAACAAGAAAGAAAGAGCAATGTCTCAATTAGGATTGGAAGTTGTAGCAGATTACGAATCTGATGTTCAGACGAACTTCGCTCGTCAGGCCATAACAACAGTTAAGGGCAAAACTTTCCTGGAAAATACGACCTTGCATCAAGAGGTTTTTGGACCATTCTCAATGGTAGTGCAATGTGACGATGCTGAACAGCTGGAATCAGTAATCTCTGAACTAGAAGGCCAATTAACAGGAACCGTAATTGCAGATGAAAATGAAGCTGTTAATTATTCTGGAGTTATTGAAGCACTTAAGAACCGAGTCGGGCGCGTAATCTTTAACGGCGTTCCAACTGGAGTTGAGGTCTGTCCGTCCATGCTGCATGGTGGACCCTATCCCGCATCTACTGATAGTCGTTTCACAGCCGTAGGCATACATTCAATAAAACGATGGGTAAGGCCTATAAGCTATCAAGATTGGCCTAATGATTTATTACCTGATGAATTGAAGAACGAAAATCCTTTGGCAATAACAAGATTGGTTAACAATGAGCAAACGAATCGAAAATTATAACTTCATGAGGTATCCAAGAATCATTCAGCTGGTCGTACTATTCATGTTTGTTGGTTGTGCCAACGAATCAGACAAGACAGCTGAGTCCTTGAACAAGATCATAGAAAACTATCAAGATCATGAAGGATATGATGAAAAAGAATATCCATTAGGGCTTTTTACCAAGGAGCATTATGAATCGGAGGCTAATTTTGCCAAGGAGAAACTAGAGGAATTATCAAAGATTGATGTTGATGATCTCAAGGAAACGGATAGGATTTCTGCAGAACTATTGAAATTCGTTTTACAAGACCAAATAGCCTATTTCGATTTCGAGCGTTATTTGAATCCCTTGTTGTCTGATGCTGGATTCCATAGTAATTTGAATTATAGTGTAAGGCCGATCAATAATTACAAGCAAGCGATAAATTATCTGAATAAATTGAATGCCATCCCTGATTTTGTCGATCAGCATTTTGTCAATCTGCGTGAAGGATTGGAAAAAGGAGTCTCACAGCCACGAGTAATATTTAATGGATATGAAAGTACTTATAATGACCATATTGTTGACGTTGTAGAAGAAAGCTATTTCTATTCGCCATTCAAGAACCTACCGGATATCTTGACAGAAACTCAAAGAGATTCTGTAATCACAGCTGCAAAACAAGCTGTAGAAGAAAACGTGATACCTCAATTCAAGAGGATCAAGACATTCTTTGAAACGGAATATCTTCCTAAAACAAGAACGTCACTTGGTGTTTCAGAGACACCTGGAGGTAAGGAATACTATCAGAATAGAATCAACTTTTACACCACTAGTGACCAATATACAGCCGAAGACATTCATCAAATTGGCTTGAAAGAAGTAGCACGAATCAAGGCGCAAATGGAAACCATAATTTCTGACTTGGATTTTAAGGGAAGCTTTGCAGATTTTCTGGAATTCTTGAGAACAGACGAACAATTCTATGCAAAGACGCCTCAAGAGCTTTTGATGATAGGGAGGGACATGGCTAAGCGTGCTGATGAACAATTACCGCGCTTTTTCAAGACCTTACCGCGCAAACCATACGGTGTTGCTCCTGTTCCTGATGCCATTGCACCTAAGTATACAGGAGGACGTTATGTCGGTACAAGTAATGAAAGCACTGATCCAGGGTATTATTGGATCAATACTTACGATTTGCCGAGCAGGACATTGTACACTTTACCTTCTTTAACAGTTCATGAGGCCGTTCCGGGCCATCATTTGCAAGGCGCCTTGAACAATGAACTTGGAGACAGTATTCCAAAATTCAGGAAAGACCTCTATCTATCGGCATATGGTGAAGGATGGGGATTATATACCGAATTCTTGGCCGATGATATGGGCATGTATACCACACCTTATGAAAAATTTGGTCAATTGACCTATGAAATGTGGCGTGCCTGTCGCCTTGTAGTGGATACTGGTATTCATGCAAAAGGTTGGACCCGTGATCAGGTTGTTGATTATATGGCAAGCAATACAGCTCTGTCACTTCATGAGGTCAATACTGAAACAGATCGTTATATTTCATGGCCTGGCCAAGCACTATCTTATAAGATAGGTGAGTTGAAGATTCGTGAACTTCGAAAGAAAGCTGAAGAAATTCTTGGCAGCGATTTTGATATTCGAGAATTCCATGAGGTCATTCTAGAGCAAGGAACAGTGACACTTGCTATTCTCGAAGATAGGATCAATGCCTATATTGAAAAGACCAAGAATGACAGCTAATACCTTTGTTTGCATAGATGCACATACTTGCGGTAATCCAGTGCGAGTCATAAAGCAAGGTGGTCCTGAACTGAAAGGGTTCACAATGAATGAGAAGCGACTGCATTTCATTAAGGAATACGATTGGATTCGCAAGGGCTTGATGTACGAACCTCGTGGTCATGATATGATGAGCGGGAGCATTCTCTATCCACCTCATGACCCGGAAAACGATTTCGCAATCTTGTTCATCGAAACTTCCGGATGTTTGCCAATGTGCGGTCACGGTACCATTGGTACCATTACCGTTGCTATTGAAGAAGGACTTGTAACTCCTAAAGTTCCCGGAAGAATAAGGATGGAAGCTCCAGCAGGTCTTGTGGAAATTGAATATCATAAAGTAGGACCAAAAGTTGAATGGGTTAAACTAACTAATGTAACAAGTTATTTAGCAGCAGAAGGTTTGACCGTAGACTGCCCTGAATTAGGGGAAATTGCATTTGATGTCGCCTATGGCGGAAACTTTTATGCTATTGTCGATCCACAGCAAAATTTCTCTGGGATACATTATTTTACTGCAAGCGAGATCATTCAATACTCTCAGGTAGTTAGAGATCGAATTAATGAGAAATATCCAAATCAATTCATACACCCTGAGAATGTAACCATACGAGATGTTTCGCATATGTTATGGACCGGCAATACATTGGATCCAGGTTCCACTGGAAGGAATGCAGTTTTCTATGGCGACAAGGCAATAGATAGAAGCCCTTGCGGAACAGGTACATCAGCGCGTATGGCACAGTTATATGCTAAGGGCAAATTGAAGATTGGAGAGGATTATATCCACGAAAGTTATATAGGAAGTAAATTCATTGGCAGGATCGAAAATGAAACGACATTAAACCATAAACCAGCAATAATTCCAAGCATAAAAGGATGGGCCAAGATCTATGGTCATAATACAATTACCATAGATCCTAAAGATGATCCCTATGCACATGGTTTTCAGGTAATTTGATATGAGTAAGAATGTTATTGTTATTGGTGGCGGGATCATAGGGCTATGCTCTGCTTATTACTTGAATAAGGAGGGGCATCAAGTCACCGTTATTGACAAATCCAATATGGATGGCGGGGCTTCCTATGTTAATGCTGGGTATTTATCGCCGAGTCACATCATTCCATTATCTGCACCAGGGGTAATGAAACAAGGTTTAAAATGGATGTTTGATAAATCAAGTCCATTGTATATCAAACCGCGGCTGGACCCTGATTTCCTAAAATGGTCTTCGGCTTTCAACAAGTCTTGTACGGATAAACATGTTAAGAAAGCAGCACCAATAATACGCGATATTTCTGTTCTTAGCCAA